>NZ_KV786744.1:0-20787 GCF_001806955.1 Burkholderia sp. HMSC10F09 | reverse complement strand
GGCGCACGCGGCGGCGGCGACGCCGGCCGCGGTCCACGACGCGCGCCGCGCGCGGGTCGACGCCGGCTGGCTGATCGTGCTGTACGGGATGCCGGGCTTCGGCTACATCATCACGGCGACGTTTCTGCCCGTGATCGCGCGCGCTGCGCTGCCGGCCGGTTCGCCGTGGCCCGACCTGTTCTGGCCGATGTTCGGCGCGGCGCTGATCGTCGGCGCGCTTGCGGCCGCGCGGCTGCCCGCGCACTGGGACAACCGGCTGCTGCTGGCCGGCGGCTGTGCGATGCAGGCGCTCGGGATCGCGGCCGGCATCGTATGGCCGAACACGGCCGGCTTCGCGATCGGCAGCGCGCTGCTCGGGCTGCCGTTCACCGCGATCACGCTGTTCGCGATGCGCGAGGCGCGGCGTCTGCACGGCGAGCGCGCGGCGGGGCTGATGGGCTATGCGACCGCCTCGTACGGAATCGGGCAGATTCTCGGCCCGCTCGTCGCGGCGCCGCTGACCGCGCGCTTCGGGTCGTTCTCGCCCGCGCTGTGGGTCGCGGCAGCCGCGCTGCTCGCGGGCGCGGCCGGTTTCGCGGCGACCGCCGCCGCCGCGCGCGTGCGCCGCTGACGACGATGGGGCCGGATCGGCAGCGCGGCCGGCAAACTCGCTAGAATGAGGCCTTTCCCGTGCCGAGCGGCGCCGTGCGGCGCCGTCATGTCCTGCCGATGACCACTGCCGACTACCGTTTCTGCCCGCGCTGCGCGAGCCCGCTGATCGAACGCGCCGATCCCGACCACGAGGGCGGCCGCCTGCGCCAGGCGTGTCCCGACGATGCATGCGGCTACGTGCACTGGAACAATCCGCTGCCGGTGGTTGCCGCGATCGTCGAGCTCGACGGCAAGATCCTGCTCGCGCGCAACGCGGCCTGGCCGGAAGGGATGTTCGCGCTGATCACCGGCTTCCTCGAGCACGGCGAAACGCCCGAGGACGGCATCGCGCGCGAAGTGCGCGAGGAAACCGGGCTGAACGCCGAGCAGATCGCGCTGGTCGGCGTCTACGAATTCATCCGCAAGAACGAGCTGATCATCGCGTATCACGTGCGCGCGTCGGGCACCGTCACGCTGTCGCCGGAGCTGCTCGAATACCGGCTCGTCGATCCGCCGCTGCTGCGCCCGTGGCGCGCGGGCACCGGCTACGCGCTCGCCGACTGGATGCGTGCGCGCGGCCTCGATTTCCAGTTCGTCGACCGTCCCGGTCAATGACCGCCGCGTACGCGGCCCCGTTCCCCGTCACCGTTCCGATCGCCATCGCCATCGCCATGTCCGACAAGCCGCAGCCGCGTCCGCGCGACGCGTATCGCCATTTCCTGCCGATCACGACCCGCTGGATGGACAACGACGTCTACGGGCACGTGAACAACGTCGTCTACTACAGCTACTTCGACACGGTCGTCAACGCGTACCTGATCGGCGCGGGCGTGCTCGACGTCGAGCGCAGCCAGACGATCGGCCTCGTCGTCGAGACGCAGTGCAACTATTTCGCGCCGCTCGTGTTTCCGCAGGCCGTCGATGCGGGGCTGCGCGTCGCGAAGCTCGGCACGTCGAGCGTGCGCTACGAGATCGGGCTGTTCGCGGCCGGCGAGGCCGCCCCCGCCGCGCAGGGGCACTTCGTGCACGTGTACGTCGATCGCGGCACGCGCCGCCCGGTGCCGCTACCCGACGCGCTGCGCGCCGCGCTCGAGCCGCTCGCGGCCTGACGGGTCGCGCGGTGCACGCATTCGCGCTCCAGGCGTTCAACGGCCTCAGCTACGGCTTGCTGCTGTTCATGCTGTCGGCCGGCCTCACGCTGATCTTCAGCGTGCAGGGCGTGCTCAACTTCGCCCATGCGAGCTTCTACATGCTCGGCGCATACGTCGGCTACAGCATCGCGCTGCGTGCGGGCTTCTGGCCGGCGCTCGTGCTCGCGCCGCTCGCGGTCGGCGCGCTCGGCGCGGCATGCGAGCGCACGCTGCTGCGCCGCGTGCAGGCGCGCGGCCATACCGGCGAACTGCTGCTGACTTTCGGGCTGGCCTATCTGATCGGCGAGGTCGCCAAGCTCGCGTGGGGGCTCGCGCCGCTGCCCGCGCCGGTGCCCGCGTCGTTCGAGGGCGCACCCGTGACCGTGTTCGGGCTCGCGCTGCCGCGCTATCGGCTGTTCATGATGACGATGTCGGCGGCGATGCTGATCGCGCTCGGCGCGCTGCTGCGTACGTCGCGGCTCGGGCTCGTCGTGCGCGCGGCGCTCACGCATCGCGCGGCCGTCGAGGCGCTCGGCTACGACGTGCCGCGGCTGATGACGCTGCTGTTCGGCGCCGGCACCGCGCTTGCCGCGCTGGCCGGCGTGATCGGCGCGCCGCTTGCCGTGATCGAGCCCGCGCTCGCGGAGACGGTCGGCTCGGTCGTGTTCGCCGTCGTTGTGATCGGCGGGCTCGGCTCGCTCGGCGGCGCGTTCGTCGCGTCGCTCGCGGTCGGCTTCGCCCAGACGTTAGCCGCGTCGAGCGACGTCACGCTGCGCACGCTCGCGCAAGCGGCCGGCCTTGCGCTGCCGGACGGCGTCGCGGCCGTATCGATCGCGCAGCTGGCGCCGCTGGTGCCGTACCTGCTGCTCGTCGCGGTGCTGGTCGCGCGGCCGCGCGGATTGTTCGGCGAGCGTGCCGATGCGTAGCGGCGGCACGTTCGCGGCATTCGTGCGCTGGGTGCTGTTCGCAGGCTGCCTCGTGCTGCCCGCGTGGCTGTGGCCGCAGGGCGCCGTGCTCGGCTACCTCGCGCAGACGGCATCGCTCGTCGTGCTCGCGCTGTCGTACAACCTGCAGCTCGGCACGACCGGGCTGCTGTCGTTCGGCCATGCCGCGTTTGCGGGGCTCGGCGCGTTCGCGGCCGCGCACTGGTTCAACCGCTTCGGCGGCCCGCTGCCGCTGCTGCCGCTCGTCGGCGGCGCGGCCGGCGCAGGCTTCGGCTTCGTCGCCGGGCTGCTGGCGACGCGTCGCGCGGGCACCGCGTTCGCGATGATCACGCTCGGCCTCGGCGAGTGCATGGCAGCGGCCGCGTGGAGCGTGCCGGCATGGTTCGGCGGGATCGGCGGCGTGCCGATCGATCGCGCGAGCGGCACACCGTGGGGCGGCTGGCAATTCGGCGCACCGGCGCAGGCGTATGCGGTGATTGCCGCATGGTGCATCGCCTCCGCGCTCGCGATGCGCGCGCTGACACGCACGCCGCTTGCGCGGCTCGCGAACGCGGTGCGCGACAACCCGGCGCGCGTCGCGGCGCTCGGCACCGATCCGCGCCGCGTGCGGCTCGCGATGGTCACGTGCGCCTCGTTCTTCGCCGGCATTGCCGGCACGCTGACGCTGATCGACGTCGAGATCGCGACGCCCGACAGCGTATCGATGGCGCGCTCCGCCAGCGTGCTGATCGCTGCCGTGATCGGCGGCAGCGGCGCGTTCTTCGGGCCCGCGGCCGGCGCGGCGGTGCTGACCGCGCTGAGCGTCGTCGTTGCGGGCATGTCGCGCGCGTGGGCGCTCTACCTCGGCGTGCTGTTCGTCGCGGTCGTCGTTGCCGCGCCGCGCGGGCTCGCGGGGCTCGTCGACGCGCTCGCGCACGCGCTGCGTCGCGGCGCACCGGCGAGCGAGCGCTGGCGGCTGCTGTGCGCGTTCGGCGCGTGCGTGTTCTGGGGCATCGCGCTCGTCGCCGCGGCCGAACTCGGCTATGCGTGGCGCTTCGCGCAGGACGACGGCCCGGGCGCCGCGTTCGGCGCATGGCGGATCGACGCCGATACGCCGGTCGGCTGGGCCGTTGCCGCTTCGGCGGCCGCCGTCGGCATGCTGCTGTGGGGCTGGCGCGCGCGCTTCGCGCGTGCCGACGCGGAGCGGCGGCGATGAGCGGCACCGCAGTCGCGCTGCGCGGGATCGTGCTGCGCTTCGGCGCGCGGACGGTGCTCGACGGCATCGACCTCGACGTCGCGGCCGGCGAGCGTCATGCATTGATCGGCCCGAACGGCGCCGGCAAGTCGACGCTGTTCAACGTCATCGGCGGCGCGCTGCGGCCGACGCGCGGGCGCGTGATGCTGCACGGCGTCGAGTTGCGCGGGCGCGGGCCCGTGATCGCGAGCCGGCTCGGCGTCGGCCGCAGTTTTCAGCAGACGAGCGCGTTCGCGCGCCTGAGCGTGTTCGACAATCTGCGCTGCGCGGCGCTGCATGCGCCCGCCGAGCGGCGGCGCTGGTGGAACCGGCTGCGCGAATCGGCGTCGGTCGATCGCGCGGCCGCGCGCGTGATGGAGGACGTCGGCCTCGACGCACGGCGCGACACGCCGGCCGCCGACCTCGCCTACGCCGAGCAGCGCGCACTCGATCTCGGCATCGCGCTGGCGAGCGGCGCGCGCACGCTGCTGCTCGACGAGCCGACGGCCGGCATGAATCGCGACCAGGCCGCGCGCATGATCGCGCTGATCCGCGCGACCACGCTGGGGCGCACGGTGTTGATGATCGAGCACGACATGGACGCGGTGTTCGGCTTCGCGGAACGCGTCACGGTGCTCGTGCGCGGTGCGATCGTCGCGACCGGCGCACCGGATGCGATCCGCGCGGATGCGGCCGTGCGCGCCGCGTATCTCGGCGAGGGCACCCGATGAGCGCGCTGCTCGACGTTCGCGCGCTGCGCGCATGGTACGGACATCAGCCGGTGCTCGACGGCATCGACCTCGCGCTCGCGCCGGGCGAGACGCTTGCGCTGCTCGGACGCAACGGCGCCGGCCGCTCGACGCTCGCGAAGGCCGTGATGGGACTCGTGCGCACGAGCGGCTCGGTGCGCGTCGCGGGCGTCGAATGCGTGGGCGCGCGCACCTTCGACATCGCGCGTCGCGGCGTCGCCTATGTTGCCGAAAGCCGCGACGTATTTCCGCTGCTCAGCGTGCGCGACAACCTGCTGCTCGGGCTGCGCGGCGTTGGCCGGGCGGCCGCGCGCGCGGAACTCGACCGGCTGTTCGCGCGCTTTCCGCTGCTGGCTGCACGCGCCGACGTGAAGGCAGCGCGGTTGTCGGGCGGCGAACAACAGGTGCTCGCACTCGTGCGTGCGCTCGCCGGCCGCCCGCGCGTGCTGATCGTCGACGAACCGGCCGAGGGGCTCGCGCCGCTTGCCGTCGACGAAGTGCGTGCGTGCCTCGCCGCGCTGCAGGCGGACGGCGTCGCGATCCTGCTGATCGAGCAGCGGCTGCAGCTTGCGCCGCGGCTTGCGCATCGCGTCGCGGTGATGGGGCGCGGCACGATCGTCTACGACGGCGCGCTCGACGGCCTCGGCGACGACACCGTGCGCGCCTGGCTCGGCACCGGCTGAGCGCCGGCCGATTGTTCGGCTGGCCGCGCCACACAATTCGCAGCGAGCCGCTTTATCGCCGCGGACCGAACCGCCAACATGCATGACAACGCCGGTTCGCCGCGCAGTCGGCAGCCGGTGCCCCTTCATCGTCAAATTTTCGAAAAGGTATCCGATCATGAGCAAGCTGGCAGACAAGGTCGCGATCGTCACGGGCGCTTCGAAAGGCATCGGCGCGGCGATTGCAAAGGCGCTGGCCGCCGAAGGCGCGGCGGTCGTCGTCAACTACGCGAGCAGCAAGGCGGGCGCGGATGCGGTCGTGAGCGCGATCGTCGAAGCGGGCGGGCGCGCGGTCGCGGTGGGCGGCGACGTGTCGAAGGCGGCCGACGCGCAGCGCATCGTCGACACGGCGATCGAGACGTACGGCCGTCTCGACGTACTCGTGAACAATTCCGGCATCTACGAGTTCGCGCCGATCGAGGCGATTACCGAAGAGCACTACCGCAAGCAGTTCGATACGAACGTGTTCGGCCTGCTGCTGACGACGCAGGCGGCCGCCAGGCATCTCGGCGAAGGCGCGAGCATCATCAACATCAGCTCGGCGATCACGAGCATGGTGCCGCCGGCGAGCGCCGTCTACAGCGGCACGAAGGGCGCGGTCGACGCGATCACCGGTGTGCTCGCGAACGAACTCGCACCGCGCAAGATTCGCGTGAACGCGATCAACCCGGGATTGGTCGTGACCGAAGGCACGCATACGACGGGCATCATCGGTTCGGACCTCGAAAAGCAGGTGCTCGCCGAAACGCCGCTGGGCCGTCACGGCGCGCCGGACGACATCGCATCGGTCGCGGTGTTCCTTGCGTCGAACGACGCGCGCTGGCTGACTGGCGAGCATCTGGTCGCGAGCGGCGGGCTGCGCTGAGCGGCCGCGCGGCGCGCGCGCGAATGCAATCGTGCGCCGCTATGTGTCGCGACGCATCGTTACGCGCCGCTCGCGAGTGCGTGCGCGCCGACGTGCCAGCGCAGGCTCTCGACGGCGAGCGCGTGATTGCGTTCGGCGTCGAGACCCGCGATCGCGAGCGCGCCGACGAGCCGCGCACCGGCGATCCGCAACGGCACGCCGCCGCCGTCGAGTGCATAGTCGTCGTCCGACAGCCCGAGCGACTGCAGCGACTGGCCGGTGCGCCGGAACGTCGCGCCGACGGCGCGCGAACTGAGCGCGAAGCGCAGCACCGTGTTTTGCCGGCGGCGGATCGCCTCGCAGTCGGCCGCGCCGCTGCCGTCGAGCGCGCAGTAGAACAGCGGCGCATGCGTGCCGACGATGCCGACCGCGATCGGCTGCCCGCGGCGCCGGGCGAGGTTGGTCGCGATTTCGCCGAGCCGGCGTGCGACGTCCGCGTTGAAGCACGGCAGCGTCACGTCGGCCGCGTCGTCGTCGAACGGCGCGGGTTCGCGGTGCGTAAACGGCATTCCCATCGCGGCCTCCGTAGCGTTGCGGTTGCGTGGCCGGCGCAGGCGCGGCGTCGCGCTCAGCGTGCCGGTGTCGCGTCGAGCATCCATTCGTGTGCGGGATCGTTCTTGAACGCCCACGCGCGGCTCGGTCCGGCCATCACGTTCAGGTAGTACAGGTTGTAGCCGTGCGGCGCGACGACCGGGTGATAGCCGCGCGGCACCATCACGACGTCGTGGTTCTCGACCGCGCAGGCTTCGTCGAGGCTGCGGTCGTCCGTGTACACGCGCTGGAAAGCGAAGCCCTGCGGCGGATCGATGCGGTGGTAGTACGTTTCCTCGAGCGAGGTTTCGTCGGGCGCCGCGTCGCGGTCGTGCTTGTGCGGCGGATAGCTGCTCGAATGGCTCGCCGGCGTGACGACTTCGACGACGAGCAGTCGATCCGCGGCCGGGTTGTCGCCCATCAGGATGTCGCAGACGTAGCGCGTATTGGTGCCCTGGCCGCGCACCGTGCGCCGCATCCGTTCGCCGTCGAGGCGCAGCACGCGCTTGTCGCCGCTCGCATACGGCGCCGTGCAGAGCGCGACTTCGGCATCGCGCGTCGCGACCAGCGTGACGGTCTTGCCGCCCGGCACGTAGAGCGCGTCGGGCGACACGGGTTCGAATACGCTGTCGCGCTTGCCGAGCGCGTCGTACGTGTCGCCGTCGACCTCGGCGCGCACGGTGCCGGTCAGCACGACGACGCAGAGTTCGCGCGTGCCGGTGTCGAGCGTTTCCGCGTCGCCGGCCTTCAGGCGCAGCGCGCGAAAGCCGACATGCTGCCAGCCCGCGGATTCGGGCGTGACGTTGCAGATTTCGCGGCCGGCGGCGGCCTTGATCAAGAGGGGTGAAATCGTCATCGGATCGGGCTCCGCAATGAGGTGGCGGGTTACGCGCTCAGCTTGTCGACGATCGCGCGCAGCGACTCGTAACCCTTCTTCGCATACTGATAGCTCGGCGCGACGGCCGGATCCTGCTCGGCCTCGACGACGAGCCAGCCTTCGTAGCCGGCGTCCTTCAGCGTGCGCAGCGTCGCGTCGTAGTCGAGCGCGCCGTCGCCCGGCACCGTGAAGGTGCCGTTGATCACGCCGTTCAGGAAGCTCCAGCCGGCGTTGCGCGCCTGCGTGACCACCTGCGGACGCACGTCCTTGCAGTGCACGTGCACGACGCGCGAGACGTGCTTCCTCAGCAGGGCGACCGGGTCGGCCGCGCCGCCGAAATACGCATGGCCGGTGTCGAACAGCAGGAACACCTTTGCCGGATCGGTCAGCGCCATCAGGCGGTCGACGTCGTCCGGCGATTCGACGTACGCGCCCATGTGATGGTGATACGCGAGCTTGATCCCGTACGTGTCGAGCAGATGGGCGCCGAACGCGTCGAGGCGCGCCGCATAGCGGCGCCATGCTTCGTCGTCGACGAAGCGCGGGCGCTTCGCGACCGGCGTATCGATGCGGCCCTGGATCGTGCCCGCGCATTCGCCGTAGACGACGACCTTCACGTCGTTGTACTGCAGCTTCGTCATGTGCGCGCGGCAGCGCTCGATTTCGGCCGCGACCGAGTCGGCGTCGGTCATCCCGGGCGCGACTTCGGCGAGGAAGCCGGAATACCAGCCCGACACGCACACGAGCCCGAATTCGGCGAGCTTCGCCTTCAGCTCGGGGCCCGTCTTCGGAAACTTGTTGCCGAGCTCGAAGCCCGCGTAGCCGATTTCGGCGCCTTCCTTCAGCGCCGTCTCGAGCGGCGTTTCGCCGCCGAGCGACGGCAGGTCGTCGTTCATCCACGACAGGGGGTTGATACCGATGCGAACGTTCCAGCTCATGTCAGGCTTCCTCGATGTTGTTGTCGCGTGCGTGCGGGTGAGCAGGGCGGCGCGGCGTCAGCGCCGCTGCCGCGTCTTGTCGTCGAGATAGCGGCGGTGCGCGCGTTCGACGTCGGGCCGCGCGGACACCTGCGGCACCGCGACTTCCCACCACGCGCCGCCGTCGTCGGTCGTGCGGCGGTGCGTCGTGTCGATCACGAGCACCTGGCTCTTCGCGGCCGCGCGCGCACGCACCATCTCGCGGCGCAGCTCGCCGACGTCGCGCACGTGCACGGCCTCGGCGCCCATCGAGCGCGCATGCATCGCGAAGTCGATCGTCGCGCGTTCGCCGCCTTCGGGCACGCAGTCGTCGAGCATGTTGTTGAAGCTCGCGCCGCCGCAGTTCAGCTGCAGCCGCTCGATGCAGCCGTAGCCGCGGTTGTCGAGAATCACGACGATGATCTTGCGGCCGAGCATCACCGATGTCGCGAGTTCCGCGTTGAGCATCATGTACGAGCCGTCGCCGACGATCACGATCACCTCGCGCTCGGGCCGCGCGAGCTTCGCGCCGAGGCCCCCGGCCACCTCGTAGCCCATGCACGAATACGCGTAGTCCATGTGATAGTTGCCGGGCAGCCCGCTGCGCCAGAGCTTGTGCAGTTCGGCCGGCAGCGTGCCGGCCGCGCACACGACCAGATCGTCGCGCGCGCTGTCGCGTCCGGCGTCCGCCGCGGAGTCGCGCACCGCGCCGATCACTTCCGCGTCGTACGGCAGCGTGTCGATGGGCACGCGCGTAGTGAGCTCGGCGACGCGCGCGTTCCACGCGGCGGCCTGATCGCGGTTCGCCGCCGTCCATGCCGGATCGGCCTGCCATCCGGCCAGCGCGGCCGACAGCTGGCCGAGCCCCGTGCGCGCATCGGCGACGAGCTGCCGCCCGCGCTTCTTGCCCGCATCGAACGGCTGCACGTTCAGGCTCAGCAGCGTGGCCTGGCCGAACAGCGCATGCGAGCCGGTCGTGAAATCCTGCAGCCGCGTGCCGACCGCGAACACGACGTCGGCCTGCGCGGCCGCGCGGTTCGCGGCGGGCGAGCCCGTCACGCCGATCGAGCCGAGGTTCAGCGGATGATCCCACGCGAGACTGCCCTTGCCGGCCTGCGATTCGGCGACCGGCACGCCGTGCGCGTCGGCGAACGTGCGCAGCGCGTCCCACGCCTGGCTGTACAGCACGCCGCCGCCGGCGACGATCAGCGGCTTTTTCGCGGCCTTCAGCACGTCGAGCGCATCGGCGAGCTCGAGCGCGTCGGCGGGCGGCCGCCGCATGCGGATCGGCGGCGGGGCGAAGAAATCCTCGGGCCAGTCGTACGCGAAGGTCTGCACGTCCTGCGGCAGCGCGAGGCAGACGGGGCCGCATTGCGCGGGATCGGTCATCACCTGGATCGCGCGCGGCAGCGCGACGAGCAGCTGCTCGGGCGACGTGATGCGATCGAAGTAGCGCGTCACGGGACGGAAACAGTCGTTCGCGCTGACGTCGCCCTGTTCGAAATCCTCGATCTGCTGCAGCACGGGATCGGGCAGCCGCGACACGAACACGTCGCCGGGCAGCAGCAGCAGCGGCAGCCGGCCGACGTGCGCGAGCGCGGCCGACGTCAGCATGTTGGTCGCGCCGGGGCCGATGCTCGACGTCACGGCCATCATCCGCTGCCGGAAGTTCGCTTTCGCGAACGCGATGGCCGCATTGGCCATCCCTTGCTCGTTGTGCGCGCGGTACGTCGGCAGCCGGTCGCGTTCGGCGTGCAGCGCCTCGCCGAGGCCGGCCACGTTGCCGTGGCCGAAGATCGCGAACACGCCGCCGCAGTACGGCAGGATCTCGGTGCGTCCGTCGGGCTGCACGACTTCGGCGCGTAGCGCGGCCAGATAACGGACCAGCGCCTGGCTGACGGTCAGTCTTACGGTTTGGGTCATCGTCGTTCGAGGAAAAGGAGTCGAATGGATGCGCGGGCCGCACGTCAGGCCGCGGCGGCGCGCGCCGCGTCGCGGCGGCCGAGCCACGCGTCCACCAGTTGCGCGAAATTGCCGGCGACTTCGTCGATCAGCGCCTGATCGTCGATGCGGCCGGCGAGCCAGTTCAGCGACGCGTCGGCCCACAGCGTGCGGCCGACCATGAAGCCCTTCACGATCGGGTTGGTCGCCGCGCGGAAGCTGTCGACGAGGTACTGCAGCGGTTGGTTCAGCCCGAGGATCACGGCGCCGCGGCAGTGGCGGTCGCGTTCGGCGACGAGCGCCTCGAGCCGCGCCCAGCCGTCGGCGCTCATCGGCGCGAGCTTCCACCATTCGGGCATCACGCCGAGGTTGTAGAAGCGCGCGACGGTACGCAGCACCGCATCGTCCTCGGTGCCGGCCGGCGTCACCGCGCGCGGCGGAATGATCTCGAGCAGCAGTTCGTTGCCGGTCGCGCGCGTCGCCTCCCAGAGCTCGAGCACGCGCTGCTCCTGCGCGACGCGCAGCTCGACGTCGTCGTCCGGGTGATAGTGGACGAGGCATTTGACGACCTGCTCGGTCGGCCAGTGCACGAGCGCGGTGCCGACCGAGCGCGTGTCGTCGAAGCAGAGCGGCCGCGAGCCCGGCAGTTCGACGGGCCGACCGACCCACCAGCCGCGTCCGGTCGCCGACGCGAGCGCGTCGCGCCCGTACGCGCCGCCGTCGATCAGCACGCCGACGTGGCCTTCGATATGGCGCTCGCGCTCGACCTGCTCGGCGGCGCGCACGAGCAGCCGCTTCAGCGTCTTGATCCGCGCTTCGTCGGCGCCGGCCTGTACCGCGAGGTCGTAGAACTGGCTGCGATGGTCGAACGCCATCACGCAGAGGTCGTCCCATTCGCGGCGCGGCACCGTCACGCGATGCAGATGCGCGAGCGTCCGGTCCGCATCGACCTGCGGATTGCGGCTGCCGCCGAACCAGTGTGCGAGTTCGGCCGGCGTCGGCATGGCGGCCGAACAGGCGTGGCGCGACACGACGATCGCGCCGCAGGCATTCGCGATGCGCGTCGATTCGGCCCAGTCGCGGCCGCGCAGCAGGCCGGACAGCAGGCCCGACAGGAACGCGTCGCCGGCGCCGAGCACGTTCAGTACCTCGACGCGTTCGCCGGCGAAGGTCGGCGCATCGTCGATGCGCGCCGGAATGTCGCGCTCGATCACGCAGCAGCCGAGTGCGCCGCGCTTGACGACGAGTACCGCATCGCTCACGCGGCGCACGGCTTCGAGCGACGCGATCAGGTCGTGCGGCACGCCGCCCGCGATCAGGAATTCCTCTTCGGTGCCGACCAGCAGATCGAACTCGCCGAGCACCTGCTGCAGTTGCTGCGTGACCTGCGCATCGGGCACGTAGCGGTTCTCGCCCGCGCCGCGCGGCGTGAGCCCCCACAGTACGGGCCGATAGTCGATGTCGAGAATCCGCACGACGCCGTGGCGGCGCGCGTAGCCGAGCGCGGTCAGCGACGCTTCGCGCGTGCCGGGCGTCGACAGATGCGTGCCGGTGATCGCAAGCGCGCGGCAGCGCGCGATGAAGTCCTCGCGAATCTCGTCCGCGCGCACGGCCATGTCGGCGCAGTTCTCGCGCACGAACAGCAGCGGAAACGTGTCGCGATCCTTGAGCCCGAGCAGCACCAGCGCCGTCAGCCGTTCCGGGTCGGTCTGCAGCTGGCTCGTGTCGCAGCCTTCGCGCTCGAGCGTTTCGCGCACGAAGCGGCCCATCTGCTCGTCGCCGACGCGCGAGATCATCGCGGTCTTGAGCCCGAGCCGCGCGACGCCGAACGCGACGTTGCCCGACGAGCCGCCGAGGTACATCTGGAACGTGCGCGCGTCCTCGAGACGGCTGCCGTACTGCTGCGCGTAAAGATCCACGGCGACGCGGCCGAGGCAGGCGAGATCGATGGGGCGGTCACTCGGAAAGTTCAACGGGCTCATAGACGTTTCACGCTCGCGGCCGGCGTTCGGCGATGCCGGCAGTTAGGGGACCGAGGCTGCGACCGGCGCGCCGCGCGCGTACCGCACGACGCGACGCCGCCCGCCGCAAGCCATCGGGCTACGGACGCAGTCTAGGCTTTTTGGAAATCCAGTTCCCTAGGTGAAATCACGTAGAAATAAATTTCCAAAATTTCGACGAAGTGATCTACAGTTTCATCCGGATGCTTCAGTCCGTATCGGACTCGGCCCGGCGGCGCGCAACGCGCCGTTTTCCGCCCCCCGGAGATGAGGAGACAGAGTGATCATGAAGACCAAGCTGATGGCCGTCGCGGCCGCCGCGATGCTGGCGATGCCGCTCGCGCATGCCGAGAAGATCGGCGTCACGATGGCGTCGTTCGACGACACGTTTCTGACGATCCTGCGCAACAGCATCGCCGACGCGGCCAAGAAGGACGGCGCGACCGTGCAGATCGAGGATGCCGGCAACGACGTCGGCAAGCAGTTGAGCCAGGTCCAGAACATGATCGCGCAGAAGGTCGACGCGATCATCGTGAACGCGGTCGACACCGACGCGACGCCGAAGATCACGAAGATGGTGACGGCCGCGAAGATTCCGCTCGTCTACGTGAACCGCAAGCCGGTCGATTTCGACAAGCTGCCGGCCGGCGTCGCGGTCGTCGCGTCCGACGAGAAGCAGTCGGGCACGCTGCAGGCGCGCCAGGTCTGCAAGCTGCTGGGCGGCAAGGG
This sequence comes from Burkholderia sp. HMSC10F09, assembly GCF_001806955.1. Classification (NCBI taxonomy): domain Bacteria; kingdom Pseudomonadati; phylum Pseudomonadota; class Betaproteobacteria; order Burkholderiales; family Burkholderiaceae; genus Burkholderia; species Burkholderia sp. HMSC10F09. The sequence goes on along the minus strand of NZ_KV786744.1, from coordinate 7,461 downwards.
CGATCTCCTGGTGCTGATGGGCGAGCTGTCGAACGAGTCGGCGCGTGCGCGCACGAAGGACATCGAGGACGTGATCGCGACGAAGGACTGCGCCGGGATGCGCATCGTCGACAAGCGCGAAGGCAAGTGGAGCCGCACGCAGGGCCAGGACATCACGATGAACTGGCTGAGCTCCGGGATGAAGTTCGACGCGATCGTGTCGAACAACGACGAAATGGCGATCGGCGCGATCAACGCCTTGAAGGCCGCGCGCAAGTGGACGCCGAAGACGATCGTCGCGGGCATCGACGCGACGCCGGACGGGCTCGCGTCGATGAAGAGCGGCGAGCTGAAGGTGTCGGTGTACCAGAACGCGTCCGGGCAGGGCACGCAAGCCGTCGCGGCCGCGCTGAAGCTCGCGAAGAAGCAGAACGTCGACCGCTACGTGAACGTGCCGTTCGAGCTCGTCACGCCCGACAACATGAACCAGTACGCGAAGCACTGACCGGGTTTTCCGCTGAACTGCGCGGCCCCGGCGCGTCCGGGACCGCGTGCGACTTTCGAGGAACGTCCATGTTTACAGCCAGGATGGCGCGCCCGATGGCCAGCGACGGCGCGCCGGCCGCTTCGTTCGCCGCACCCGGTTCGTCCGGCGCGCCGGCGTCCGACTGCCTGCTCGAGGTGCGCGGCGTCGGCAAGTCGTTTCCGGGCGTCGTCGCGCTCGACGGCGTGCAGTTTCGCGTGCGCCGCGGCACGGTCCACGCCCTGATGGGCGAGAACGGCGCCGGCAAGTCGACGCTGATGAAGATCATCGCCGGCGTCTATACGCCCGATTGCGGCGAGATCCTGCTCAAGGGCGAGCCGGTCGTGCTGAACGGCCCGCTCGACGCGCTCGATCGCGGCATCGCGATGATCCATCAGGAACTGAACCTGATGCCGTACATGACGGTCGCGGAGAACATCTGGATTCGCCGCGAGCCGAAGAACCGCTTCGGGCTGATCGACCATGCGCAGTTGCGGCGGCGCACGGCCGCGCTGTTCGAGCGGCTGTCGATCGACATCGATCCGGACGCCGACGTGCGCACGCTGACCGTCGCGAGCCGGCAGATGGTCGAAATCGCGAAGGCCGTGTCGTTCGACTCCGACGTGCTGATCATGGACGAGCCGACGTCCGCACTCACCGACAAGGAAGTCACGCACCTGTTCCGGATCATCCGGCAGCTGCGCGAGCAGGGCAAGGGCATCGTCTACATCACGCACAAGATGAACGAGCTGTTCGAGATCGCCGACGAGTTCTCGGTGTTTCGCGACGGCAAGTACATCGGCACGCACGCGTCGTCGGACGTCACGCGCGACGACATCATCCGCATGATGGTCGGCCGCGAGATCACGCAGATGTTTCCGAAGGAGGACGTACCGATCGGCGACGTCGTGCTGTCGGTGCGCAATCTCGGCGTGGAGGGCGTGTTCCGCGACGTGAGCTTCGATCTGCGCGCGGGCGAGATTCTCGGCGTCGCGGGCCTCGTCGGCTCGGGCCGCTCGAACGTGGCCGAGGCGCTGTTCGGCGTCGTGCCCGCGACCTCGGGCGAGATCCTGATCGACGGCAAGCCGGTGCGGATCTCGACGCCCGCGCAGGCGATGAAGCACGGGATGGCATTCCTGACCGAGGACCGCAAGGACACCGGCTGCTTCCTGAATCTCGATCTGCTCGCGAACATGGAAGCGGCCGTGCTCAGCCGCCGCTACGTGAAGTTCAATTTCGTGCGGCATGCGCAGCTGAAGCGCGACTGCGAGGCAATGAGCCGGACGCTGCGCGTGAAGGCGCCCGGACTGCACGAGGAAATCCAGAACCTGTCCGGCGGCAATCAGCAGAAGGTGCTGATCGGCCGCTGGCTGCTCACGCAGCCGCGCATCCTGATCCTCGACGAGCCGACGCGCGGCATCGACGTCGGCGCGAAGGCCGAGATCCACCGGCTCGTCAGCGCACTGGCGGGCAAGGGCGTCGCGGTGCTGATGATCTCGGCGGAGATGCCGGAAGTGCTCGGCATGAGCGATCGCGTGATGGTGATGCACGAAGGGCGCATGACCGGCATCGTCGATCGCAAGGACGCCGACCAGGTCCGCATCATGGATCTCGCGTCGCGCTGAGCCGCAACAAGCATGGAGACAACTGAAATGGGCAACCTCAATCCGGTCGCGGACGCGCAGTCCATGACGATCAAGACGCGGCACGCGAAGTGGCCGCCCGAGCTGAGCATCTTTCTCGTGCTGGTCGGCATCAGCCTGTTCTTCGAGGCGATCGGCTGGCTCGTCGTCGGCCAGAGCTTCCTGTTCAACGCCGAGCGGCTCGAGATCATCGTGCTGCAGATGGCCGTGATCGGCATCATCGCGGTCGGCGTGAATCTCGTGATCATCACGAGCGGGATCGACCTGTCGTCCGGATCGGTCGTCGCGGCGGCCGCGGTCGTGTCGGCCAGCCTCGCGCAGGTATCCGACTTTCCGCGCGCGGTGTTTCCGCATCTGACCGACCTGCCCGTGATCTGGCCGGTGCTCGCGGGCGTGTGCGTCGGGCTGCTGGTCGGGCTGCTGAACGGCTCGCTGATCGCGCTCACCGGCATCCCGCCGTTCATCGCGACGCTCGGCACGATGGTCGCCGCGCGCGGCTTTGCGAAGTGGTTCACGAACGGCATGCCGGTGTCGATGCTGACCGACCAGTTCGCGGCGATCGGCGCGGGCGCGAACCCGGTGATCATCTTCCTCGTGATCGCGGCGATCTTCCATGTCGTGCTGCGCTACACGCGCTTCGGCAAGTACACGTATGCGATCGGTGCGAACCGCCATGCGGCGATCGTGTCGGGCATCAACGTGACGCGCCATCTCGTGCTCGTCTATGCAATTGCCGGGCTGCTGAGCGGGATCGCCGGCACCGTGACGGCCGCGCGCGCGATCTCGGGCCAGTCGGGGATGGGCGTGATGTACGAGCTCGACGCGATCGCGGCCGTCGTGATCGGCGGCACGTCGCTGTCGGGCGGCCTCGGTCGCGTGACGGGCACTGTGATCGGCGTGCTGATCCTCGGCGTGATGACGTCGGGCTTCACGTTCATCCGGATCGACGCGTACTACCAGGAGATGGTCAAGGGCGCGATCATCGTCGCGGCCGTGATCGCCGACCAGTATCGCAACAAGAAGAAGCGCCGCTGAGCGCGACGATTCCACTGCACATCGCACGAACATCGCCATGAAGATCGCACTCGACCCGTACATGATTCGCCACCTGCCGCTCGATCGGCTGCCGCACGCAGTCGCCGAGCTCGGTTACGACCAGATCGAGCTGTCGCCGCGCAGCGACTTCCTCGACTGGTGGGTGATGCCGCGCGCGACGCGCGAGCGGATGGCCGCGTTCCGCCGCGCGCTGCGCGCGAGCGGCGTCGGACTCGCGTCGCTGCAGCCGATGTACCGCTGGGCGAGCCCGTTCGAAGACGAGCGGCAGTGGGCCGTGCGCTGCTGGAAGAAGGCGATCGAGGTCGCGCTCGAAATGGAGTGCACGCTGATGGTGTCGGAGTTCGGGCGCGGCGCGTCGCCCGAACGCTCGGTCGGCGAGCGGCCGGGCGCGAACCCGAAGGAGCTCTGCGAAGCCGCGTGGTTCCGCTCGATGGACGCGCTGCTGCCCGTGCTCGAGCGCGAGCGCATCGTGCTGTCGGTCGAGCCGCATCCGGAAGACTGGATCGAGCAGCTGCAGCCGGCGATCGACATCGTCACGAACATCGGTTCGCCGTCGCTGAAGCTGTCGTACATCGCGCCGCACACGTTCTACTACGGCGACGACATGGCCGCGATGATCGCGCAGGCCGCGCCGATCCTCGCGCACGTGCGCGTGGCCGACACGTTCGACCACCGCAAGAGCAGCCAGCTGCGCTACATCGTGAACCCGCCGGGCTCGAACCAGATCCGCGTGCACCAGCATCTGGACATCGGGCAGGGCGAGATCGACTGGGACGTGTTCTTCCGCGCACTCGCCGATGCGGGCTTCGACGGCGTGATGTCGTCGTGCGTGTTCGCGTGGGAGGACCGTGCGGAAGCCTCCTCGCGCTACATGCGCGAGACGATCCAGCGCTACGTCGACCGCCATTTCGATCGCGCGGTGCGCTGAAACGATTCGATGGACCGACGGCGCGGCACGCGCCGCCGATAACGAACGACTGGAGATACCCTGATGACCTTGCAAATCGGCGTGATCGGCTGCGGCGCGATCGGCCAGGACCATATTCGCAGGCTGATGCGCACGCTGTCCGGCGCGCGCGTCGTCGCCGTCAACGACATCGATCCGCAGCAGGCGCGCGATGCGGTGACGCACTACGCGCCCGAGGCGGAGATCTACGCGGACGGCCGCGACCTGATCGCGGCCGCCGACGTGCAGGCCGTGCTCGTCACGTCGTGGGGGCCGACGCACGAGGCCTTCGTGCTCGACGCGATCGCGCACGGCAAGCCCGTGTTCTGCGAGAAGCCGCTCGCGGTGACGGCCGAGGGCTGCATGCGCATCGTCGAAGCGGAGCTCGCGCACGGCACGCGGCTCGTGCAGGTCGGCTTCATGCGGCCGTACGACGAAGGCTATCGCGCGCTCAAGCGCGTGATCGACAGCGGGCAGATCGGCGCACCGCTGATGCTGCATTGCGCACACCGCAACCAGTCGGTCGGCGAGCGCTACACGACGGACATGGCGATCACCGACACGCTGATCCACGAACTCGACGTGCTGCGCTGGTTGCTCGGCGAGGACTACGTGAGCGCGCAGGTCGTCTATCCGAAGAAGACGCGCCACGCGAGCGCGCATCTCGCCGATCCGCAGATCGTGCTGCTCGAAACGGCGAGCGGCGTGCGCATCGACGTCGAGATCTTCGTGAACTGCCAGTACGGGTACGACATCCAGTGCGAGGTGGTCGGCGAGAACGGGATTGCGAAGCTGCCCGATCCGCCGGCCGTCGGGCTCAAGCATCTGGCGCGGCAGTCGGTCGAGATCATGACCGACTGGAAGGAGCGCTTCATCGCGTCGTACGACGTCGAGCTGCAGGCATTCGTCGACGGCGTGCGCCGGCAGGCACTGACCGGCCCGTCCGCATGGGACGGCTATGCGGCCGCGGTCGCGGCCGACGCCTGCGTACGCGCGCAGAAGAGCGGGGCGGTCGAACCGATCGCGATCGCCGAACGTCCCGCGTTCTATCGCGCTTGAGGCCAACCTCTTCCGGGAATCGACCGACATGACGATGAAGATCGGCTGCGCGCCGTGCTGCTGGGGCGTCGACGACGTGAGCAACCCGCACTTGCCGCCGTGGCGGCACGTGCTCGCCGAGGCGTCGGCGGCCGGGTATTCGGGCATCGAGCTCGGTCCGTACGGCTACATCCCGCTCGCGCTCGACGTCGTGCGCGCGGAGCTCGAGCGGCAGCGGCTGAGCATCACGGCCGGGACGATCTTCGACGATCTCGTGTCGCCCGCGAATCTGCCGAACCTGCTGCGCCAGACGCGCGAGATCTGCACGCTGATCACGCAGTTGCCGAAGCTGCCGACGCAGCGCGGGCAGCGCTACGCGGCGCCTTATCTCGTCGTGATGGACTGGGGCCACGACGAACGCGACGATGCTGCCGGTCACGGCGATCGCGCACCGCGGCTGCCGAAGGAAAGCTGGGCCGCGATGGTCGACCACGTCCGGCAGATCGCGACGCTCGCGCGCGACGGGTTCGGCGTGCGCGCGGTGATTCATCCGCACGCGGGCGGCTATATCGAATTCGCGGACGAGATCGACCGGATCGTCGCCGACATACCGGCCGACACGGCGGGCCTCTGCCTCGATACGGGCCACCTCTACTACTCGGGCATGGACCCGAGCGAATGGCTGCGCCGCCATGCGGCGCGGCTCGATTACGTGCATTTCAAGGATATCGACGCGGCCGTATACGACGCGGTGATGAGCGAGCGGATCCGCTTCTTCGATGCATGCGCGCGCGGCGTGATGTGTCCGATCGGCCGTGGCGTGCTCGATTACCGCGCGATCAAGCGCACGCTCGACGACATCGGCTACGCCGGCTACATCACGATCGAACAGGAGCGCGATCCGCGCAATGCGGACACGAGCCTGCGCGACGTCGCGGCGAGCCGCGCGTTTCTCGCATCGGCCGGGTTCGCCTGAACGATGCATCCGCGCGACTGCGCGAAGAACGAAATCGAACCGCTGAATACGGAACACCCGGATACGCACTGAGGACCACGAACATCATGATCGACGGACAGATTCTGCTTGGACATTCGATTCCCTGGGCGATGGTCGGCGGCGGCCTGGGCAGCCAGATCGGCTACAGCCACCGCTCGGCCGCGCTGCGCGACGGCAGCTTCCGGCTCGTCGCCGGCGCGTTCGACCTCGATCCCGAGCGCGGGCGGCAGTTCGGCGTGAAGCTCGGCGTCGACGCCGAGCGCTGCTATCCGGACTATCAGACGATGTTCGACGCCGAAGCGAAGCGCGAGGACGGCATCCGCGCGGTCTCGATCGCGACGCCGAACAACACGCACTTCGAGATCTGCCGCGCGGCGCTGAACGCGGGGCTGCACGTGGTTTGCGAGAAGCCGCTCTGCTTCACGACGCAGGAGGCCGAGGCGCTGCAGCGGCTGGCCGTCGAGAAGAACCGGATCGTCGGCGTCGCGTACGGCTATTCGGGTCACCAGATGATCGAGCAGGCGCGCGAGATGATCGCGCGCGGCGATCTGGGCGAGATTCGCATCGTGCAGATGCAGTTCGCGCACGGCTTTCACAGCGAGGGCATCGAAGCCGAGAGCGCGGCCGCGCGCTGGCGCGTCGATCCGAAGTTCGCGGGGCCGAGCTACGTGCTCGGCGACATCGGCACGCATCCGCTCTACATCGCCGAGGTCATGGTGCCGTGGCTGAAGATCCGCCGGCTGATGTGCTCGCGGCAGAGCTTCGTGAAGAGCCGCGCGCCGCTCGAGGACAACGCGTTCACGATCATGGAATACGACACGGGCGCGATCGGCTACGTGTGGTCGAGCGCGGTGAACGCCGGCTCGATGCATGGGCAGAAGGTGCGCGTGATCGGCTCGAAGGCGAGCGTCGAATGGTGGGACGAGCATCCGAACCAGCTGCGCTACGAGGTGCAGGGGCAGCCCGCGCAGGTACTCGATCGCGGCATGCCGTACCTGCATCCGCACGCATTGCGCGAGGACCGGATCGGCGCGGGCCATCCGGAAGGGCTGTTCGACGCATGGTCGAATCTGTACGCGCGCTTCGCGCTCGCGATGGATGCGGCCGATCGCGGCGACGCCGACGCGCTCAAGGGCATCCGCTTTCCCGATGTCCACGCCGGCGTCGAGGGCGTGCGCTGGGTCGAGAACTGCGTGCGCTCGGCCGACGCGGGCGGCGTGTGGGTCGACTACCGCTGAGCTGCGCGTCGCGATGCACGGCGGCGCGCGTGGTGCGCGCG
>NZ_KV786743.1:19606-52850 GCF_001806955.1 Burkholderia sp. HMSC10F09 | reverse complement strand
CAGGCCGCCGGCGCGCCCGCGCAGCCGGGCCGCGACGATGCGCCGGCGCCCGTGATCGGACGGTATGCGCGCACGCTCGGCGCGCAGGTGCCCGGCCGCCTCGTGACGAGCGCGAAGAGCTGGCTGTCGCACGCGTCGGTCGATCGCCTCGCGCCGATTCTGCCGTGGGGCGCTGCCGAGGGTGTCGACAAGGTGTCGCCCGTCGATGCGAGCGCGAGCTATCTCGCGCACGTGCGTGCAGCATGGGATGCGCACTTTCCCGACGCGCCGCTCGCGCAACAGCACGTCATCCTGACCGTCCCTGCGTCGTTCGACGACGGCGCCCGCGCGCTGACCGTCGAGGCCGCGCGACGCGCGGGGCTGCCTGCGCTGCGGCTGCTCGAGGAGCCGCAGGCCGCGTTCTACGACTGGCTGTACGGTCAGCGTGCGACGTTGCGCGACACGTTCGCCGCGCCGCGGCGCGTGCTGATCTGCGACGTCGGCGGCGGCACGACCGATCTCACGCTCGTCGACGTCGCGCCCGGCGACGACGGCGAGCCGATGTTTACGCGCGTCGGCGTCGGCAATCATCTGATGCTCGGCGGCGACAACATGGACCTCGCGCTCGCGCGCCTCGTCGAGACGCGCTTGACCGAGCCCGGCACGCGGCTGTCGGCCGCGAGCCTGTCGCAGCTCGTCGAACGTTGCCGCGCGGCGAAGGAGCGCCTGCTCGGCGACGACGCGCCCGAATCGGTGACCGTCACGCTGCTCGGCGCGGGCAGCCGGCTCGTCGGCGGCGCGCGTTCGGCCGAGCTGACGCGCCGCGAGGTCGAGCAGATCGTCGTCGATGGCTTTTTTCCGCAGGTCGCGGCCGACGAGCTGCCGCAGCGTGCGCGTGCGGCGATCGTCGAATTCGGCTTGCCGTACGCGAGCGATCCGGCCGTCACGCGGCACGTCGCCGCGTTCCTGAACCGTCACGCGGAAGGTCCGCTGCCCGACACGCTGCTGCTCAACGGCGGCGTGTTTCGTGCGCACGCGCTGGTGGGCCGCCTCGCTCAGACGCTCGGTGCGTGGCGCGGCGCGCCGCTCGACGTACTGCACAACGCGCATCCGGACGTCGCGGTCGCGCGCGGTGCGGTCGCATACGGCCTCGCCCGCGCCGGGCATGCGCCGCGCATCGGCGGCGGCTCGGCGCGCAGCTATTTCCTCGTGCTCGACGACGGCGCGGCCGACGGGCGGCCGCGCGGCGTGTGCCTGCTGCCGCGCGGTGCGGAAGAGGGCCGCGAGATCCGGCTCGAGGATCGCACGTTTGCGCTGCAGCTCGGGCAGCCGGTGCGCTTTCACCTGATGTCGACAGTTGCCGATACCGCGTACCGGCCGGGCGATCTCGTCGATCTCGACGGCGGCGACTTCGTGCGGCTGCCGCCGATCGCGACCGTCGTCGACGGGCAGGCCGACGGCGGCGCGCGCGAGACGCCGGTGAAGCTGACCGCATCGCTGACCGAAGTCGGCACGCTTGAAATGCACTGCATCGCGACCGACGATGCCGCGCGCCGCTGGCGCCTCGAATTCCAGCTGCGCGGCGACGCGCAGGCACAGCAGGACGGCGCCGCACCTGCGCGGCATCCGCGTATCGATCAGGCGCTCGAACTGATCGACCGCTCGTTCGGCAGCCGCGCGGCGAACGTGACGCCGAAGGATACGAGACGGTTGCGTGCGCAACTTGAGCAGGTGCTGGGCCCGCGCGAAGAATGGGACGTCGCGCTCGCGCGCGAGCTGTTCGACGCACTGCTCGCGCGCGCGCGCCGACGCCGGCGCTCGGCCGATCACGAACGGGCATGGCTCAATCTCGCCGGCTATTGCGTGCGGCCGGGCTTCGGTCATCCGCTCGATGCGTGGCGCATCGAACAGTTGTGGCCGCTGTTCGACGACGGCATCCAGTACGTGAACGACGCGCAGGTATGGTCCGAATGGTGGACGCTGTGGCGGCGTGCGGCCGGCGGCCTCGACGACGACGCGCAGATGCAGGTGCGCGACGCGATCGCGTTTCTCGAGCCGTCGCCCGACGACAAGCGACGCAAGCTGCCGTTCGATCCCGACAAGGTGGGGCCCGCCGACATGATGCGGTTGTCTGCGTCGCTCGAACGGCTACCGATCGAACGCAAGATCGAGCTCGGCGAACGGCTGATCGCGCCTGTGCAGAAGCCGGCCGAGCGCGCGCTGCGCGCCTGGGCGCTCGGACGCGTCGGCGCGCGGCGTCCGTTCTACGGCAGCGCACACAACGTCGTGCCGGCCGACGTCGCGTGCCGGTGGCTCGACGCGCTGTTCGCGCTCGACTGGAAACAGGTCGAGCCTGCCGCGTTTGCCGCCGCGCAGATTGCGCAGCTGACGGGCGACCGCGAACGCGATCTGCCGGACGACACGCGCGACGCGGTGATCCGGCGGCTGTCGGCCGCGAACGTGTCGCAGACGTGGATCGATCGTGTACGCGAGGTCGTCGCGTTCGATGAGGCGGATACGGTGCGAGTGTTCGGTGAGACGTTGCCGGCGGGGTTGAAGTTGTTGGGGGATTGAGGGGCGGTGGGGCAGTATCGCGGCGAGATGCGCGTCCGCGGAACTGCCGGCGACGACGATCCGGGAGCGGCCATCGAACGGAGCGGCTATCCGTGGGCGACCGCAAGACGCCGCAGCACGCTCACCGCGTCAGCGGCCTGCTCGGCGATCGGCCGCAGCGCCCCGTGCAGCGCGCGCGTGTAGCGCGTAATCGGCCGCCGCACCGCAGACGACACATCACCCGCCACATCGCCCCTGCTACCGTCCTCCCGCCTCCGCAAACACCGGTTCCCCCAGCGTCAGCATCAACCGGTTCGCCCATGCGAAGATCGCGACCGCATGCGACAGGTCGAGAATTTCCTCGTGCGTGAGCCCCTCGGCTTCCAGCGCCGCGATATCGTCCGCGCCGACCGCATCCGGCCGCTCGGTCAGCGCGATCGCATAGCGCACGATCGCGCGTTCGCGCGCGGTCGTGCCGGCCGTCGCCGGATCGTCGAACACCTGCTCGATCGCATCGGTGCGTTTCGCGAGTTGCGCGAAGCGCTGCGCATGCACGGACGCGCAGTACACGCAGCCGTTCACGCGCGACACGGCCGTGCTCGCCAGTTCGCGCTCCGCACGCGGCAGTCCGCCGGGCCCGTACATGATCGCGTTGAACACGCCCGAGCGCTGCCGCAGGATTTCGGGCAGGTGTACGAGCAGCAGATAGTAGTCGGACGTCTTGGCCTGCGGATGGCTCGCTTCGAGCACCGCGAGCTGTTCGGGCGTCGCCGTGTCGAGCGGCACGGTGTCGAGCCACGCACGCCAGCCCAGCGTGTCGAACGTGAAGCCGTGAGCATGCGTCGTCATGCGGCCTCCTTCGCGACGCGCGCCTGCACTGCCCGTGCGGCCGCAGCGACGCGCAGTTGATAGGCAACGAACGCGACGAGCTGCGACAGCGCGACGATCGCGGGCGTCGTGAGGCCGGCCGCTTTCAATGCATCGAGATCGGCTCGCTGCGCAGCGGCGGGAGACGCCGTCAGAAGCCGTGCATGCGCGAGGATTGCGGCGAGCCGCGCGGGCAGCGCGTCGAACGCATCGGCGTCCGCCCGCGCGATGTCGGCGTCGCTGCCGCCGGCGTCGATCAGTCGCGCGCGATAAAGCGACGCAAGGGCTGGCGCGTTCGACCGCTGCGCGACATATCGCGCCGCATGCAGACGCTCGACCGGCGACAGGCCGGGCAGCGCGGGATCGAACAGCGCCGCTTCGCCGAGCTGCGTATGCAGCCGTACCTTGTCGCGTGAGCGACGCAGTACGGCCGTGGCATCGTCGTCGCGCAGGCCGGCCACGCGGTCGATCGTATCCGGCGCAGCGGCCGGTGTGAGGGTATCGGTCATCGTTTCGGTATCCGTCATCGTCAATGGAACAGGCGCTTACGCATCGGCGTCGCGCCATTCGTCGCCTTGCAGCTCGGCGTTGGAAAACGCGACGAGCGCGTCGTAGTGGCGGTCGCGGTCCGCGTCGAACAGCCGGCTCGCGATGCCGCGCGCGAGCCGCTCGGCGCCCACACTGATCGCGGGAATGTCGCCGGACAGCTTGCCGTGGCTCAGGCTCGCCGCATGGTTGAAGCAGTGGATGCGCGTCACGGCCGGGCACGCACCGGGCTCGCGCTCCTGGAACGCGAATGCGGGACCCAGATCGGGCGACTCGGCCAACTCGTCGAGCCAGGTACCGGGCGCGGGGCGATAGCAATCCTTCCAGCGCCGCACGTGCGCAGCGAACGCCGCGAATTCCGCGCGCGTCGTCCAGTCCGAATGGAAGCCGGTCGCGAAGATCAGGAAGTCGACGACGTAGCGGCCGCGCGGCGTCGTGACTTGGAGCCCGTCCGCATGCTCGGCAAGCGTCTCGATCGGGCTGGCCGCATGGAAGAAGGCATGCGCGTGGCGCGACACGCGCAGCACGCTGTCGCGCGGCGGCGGCGTCTGGGACGTCAGCGCGTAATGCATGAAGCGCCACTTGCTGGCGTCGTCGAGGTCGGCATAGCCGTGTACGAGGCCCGGGCTGCCGATGCCGGTCAGCTTGTTGATGCGCGGAATGTCCGTGCGGCGGAAGAACAGGTCGACGCGCGCGGCGCCGGCCTCGAGCGCGGTGCCAGCGTTGTCGAACGCGGACGCGCCGGCGCCGACGACGCCCACGCGCTTGCCGGCCAGCGCCGCGAAGTCGATCGGCTCCGACGAATGCGCCCAGCGCGTGCGCGGCGCGCGTTGCGCGACGGGCGGCACGTACGGGCCGCCGAGCCCGTCGCGGCCGGTAGCGAGCACGACGTGGCGCGCGAGCAGCGTCTGCGCGTGGCCCTGCGTGTCGAGATCGAGCGCGAGCAGGCCGTCGTCGCGCGGGCGCAGCGCGACGAGCGTCGTGTCGTTGCGCACGTTCAGGTCGAGCACGCGCCGATACCAGCGCAGATAGTCCATCCATTGCGTGCGCGGAATCTTGTAGAGCGCGTCCCACGCGTCGCGGCCGTATTGCGCTTCGAACCAGGCGCGAAACGTCAGCGCGGGCAGCCCGAGCGCGGGGCCGGCAAGCTGCTTCGGCGAGCGCAGCGTGTCCATGCGCGCGAACGTGACCCACGGACCTTCGTAGCCGGCCGGCGCGCGATCGATCACGCACTGGTTGTCGATGCCGAGCAGCCGCAGTTCGGCGCTGGCCGCGAGCCCCGCCATCCCGCCGCCGACGATCGCGACGTCGAGCACGCGCATGCCGTCGACGTCGCGCGGCGGCACCCACGACGGCGCGGGCAGGTCGAGCCAGCGCAGATCCTCGGCGAGCCGCGATTCGAGTGCGTCGAGTGAGGTCGTCATGCGAATTGTTCGTCCATCGTTTCGTTAGTCGAAAGGCCGCGGAAAGCCGTCATGCGGAAACCTCCGGGCGCAGCCTGCGCACCCGCGCACGCGTGCGCGGGCGGTCGCCGCGCAGCAGCGCATCGTGTGCGGCCGCGTCGTGAAAGATCGCATCGTCGAACAACGTGCGCGTCGTGCGATGCAACGCGTTAAGCAGCGCATCGACGGCCGCCGTGCGTGTCTTGCCGGCCGGCGTCGCGACGCCGAACGCGAACGGAATGTCGACGTCGAGCGGCCGCGCGACGACGCCGTCCACCGGCAGCGCGACACCCGTCGCCGGATCGACGATGCCGATTCCGACGCCGGCGCGCGCGGCCATCACCGCGTTGAGCGACGCATTGGTCTCGATGAAGACGCGCGACTCGACGCGCGCGGCGGCGAATGCCGCGTCGATGCGCTGGCGCAATCGATGGCGGTTCGCGACGGTCACGATGCGGCGGCGCGCGAGATCGCGCAGCGCGATGCGCGGCTTCGCCGCGAGCGGATCGCCGGCGGCCAGCACCGCGACGCAGGGCGTCTGCGCGATCCAGTGCACGTCGAGCCCCGCATGCGCCATCGGCAGCGTGACGACGCCGACGTCTGCGGTGCCGGCCAACACTTCGTGCACGACGTGCTCGGCAGATTCGCTGCGCAACTGGTAGTGCGGCGCGTGCGCGTCGTCGGGCAGCGCCGCGAGCGCGGCCGGCACGATCGTGGCCGCGAGCGCGGGCGTTGCGGCGATGCGTACGGGTTGAGCGATTTCGCTGCCGATTGCACGGGCGCGCGCGTCGATCGCGCGCAGGCCGATCAGCGAACGCTCGACTTCCTCGTAAAGCAGGAACGCGCGCCGCGTCGGCGTGACACGCGGGCCGTGACGATCGAACAGCGCATAGCCGAGGTCGGCCTCGAGTTCCTGGATCTGCCGCGTGACGGCCGGTTGCGAGCGGCCGAGCAGTTCGCCCGCGCCGGTCACGCTGCCGGCCGACATGACGGCGGAAAAAGCCTCGAGTTGATGCAGCTCCATGACGCGTTCCGATGATGCGATTTGCGCATTGTAGGAGCGTGAGCATGCGCAATTCTTATAATGATTTTTGCTATCGACAGCGCGAAAAATGCGAAGGGCACGCGCGTCGTCATCGCCGGCTATGCGCCGATGCGCATCTCGCACGCGCGCTGCCGAACCGGAAACGGCAATCGAATCAACACGATGAGTGCGCCTCGTCGCGGCCGCGCGATGCGGCATGCGAAGGCCCGCGTCGAAGCGCACGATGCGCTACGCGTGCGCCGCGATATCGATATGCACAAAACTTCGTTGGATCGTCCGGACCCCGATGGTTTCATGCCCTCACTCTTTTCGATTGACTGACGTTGGGGGATCCATGAAGGTTTCGGGGAACGACGCGCGCGGCGCATGGCGGCGCGTGCTGGGCACGGTGGCGGCGCTTGCGGCCGCCTGGGGCTTGTCGACGGGCGCCGCGCTCGCGGCAGGCGTCTCGGGCGAGCCGGTCGTCGTCGGCGTGAGCGGGCCGCTCACGGGGCAGGACGCGCAATACGGCGAGCAGTGGAAGCGCGGCTTCGATCTCGCACTCGACGAGATCAACGGCAGCGGCGGCATACAGGGCCGGCCGCTCGCGATCGACTTCCAGGACAGCCGCAGCGATCCGCGCCAGGCGGTGGCGATCGCGCAGAAGTTCGTCGCCGATCCGCGCGTCGTGATCGAGCTCGGCGATTTTTCGAGCGCGACGTCGATGGCCGCGTCGCCGATTTATCAGCGCGCGCAACTGATCCAGTTCGGCTTCACGAATTCGCACCCGGACTTCACGAAGGGCGGCGACTATCTGTGGAGCACCGCGCTGAGCCAGGCCGAGGAACAGCCGCTGCTCGCGCGCTACGCCGTGAAGGAACTCGGCTTCAAACGGATCGCGGTGCTGTATCTGAACACCGACTGGGGCCGCACGAGCAAGGACATCTTCGCGAAGGCAGCGACGGCGCTCGGCGCGCAGGTCGTCGCGGCCGAAGGCTATCAGCCGGCCGAAAAGGATTTCCGCTCGACGCTCGTGCGGATCGGCGAGTCGAAGCCCGACTCGATCGTGCTGATCTCGTATTACGCGGACGGCGCGCAGATCGTGCGGCAGGCGCGCACCTCGGGCATTGCGCTGCCGATCGCGGCGGTCGGCTCCGTGTATTCGCCGAAATTCCTCGAACTGGGCGGCACGGCCGTCGACGGCGTCTACACCGAATCGAATTTCTTCCCGGCCGAACCGCGCCCCGAAGTGCAGGGGTTCGTGCAGCGCTATCGCGCGAAATTCCACGCCGATCCCGACTCGTTCGTCGCGCGCGCCTACGACGCGCTGATCCTGTCGGCCGAGGTGCTGCGCCGCTACGGCACGACGCGCCAGGCCGCGCACGACGGCTTCGCGAAGATCAGCGACGTGCCGAGCGTGATCTTCGGCAAGGTGCGCTTCGATCCGCAGACGCGCCGCGTCGCGGGCGCGCGCACCGTGTATCTCGTCGTGAAGCAGGGCCGGTGGGCGCTGTGGGACGGCGCCAAGCCGCAGCTCGCGGCACGCTGAACCGTACCGGACGCATCGCAATGGCATCCTGGCTCGACTACACGCTCAACGGCCTCATCGTCGGCAATATCTACGCGCTGCTCGCCGTCGGGCTCGCGCTGATCTTCGGCGTGTCGCATCTGATCAACTTCGCGCACGGCTCGGTCTATATGGTCGGCGCGTTCATCGGCTGGCTGTGCCTGACGCGCTTCGGGCTGCCGCTGCCGGTCGCGCTCGCGGCGGTGGTGCTAGGCTGCGGCGCGCTCGGCGTCGCGATCGAACGGATCGGGCTGCGGCCGTTGCGTCATGCGGCGCGCATCGCGCCGCTGCTCGCGACGATCGGCATCAGCTTCATCCTCGACCAGCTCGCGCAGCTCGCATTCGGCGCGGATCCGCGCGCGGTGCCGACGCCGCTGCCCGACTGGCATCTGCGGCTCGGCGGCGCCACGCTCGGGTCGCTCGATCTGCTGATCGCCGGCATCGGTATCGCGGCGGCCGCACTGCTGTACGGCTTCCTGCGCTTCACGCGGCTCGGCTGGGCCGTGCGCGCGACCGCGCAGGATCGCGACGCGGCGCTGCAGATGGGCGTCGACGTCGACCGCGTGAACCAGACGGTGTTTGCGATCGCATGCGCGCTGGGCGGCGTGAGCGGGCTGCTGGTCGGCATGTACTACAACAGCATCGATCCGGCGATGGGCTTCCAGGCGACGCTGAAGGGCGTCGTCGCGCTGCTGATCGGCGGGCTCGGCAACGTGCCGGGCGCGATCGCGGGGAGCCTGCTGCTCGGGCTCGTCGAAAGCTACGGCGTCGCGCTGTTCGGCACGAGCTATCGCGACCTGTTCGCGTTCGGGCTGCTGATCGTGTTCCTCGTCTGGCGGCCGAACGGCTTGTTCAGCGCGAACCGCGCGCTGCCGCCCGAGCCGATGACGGGCACCTTCCTCGCGGCCGCGAAGGCGCTGCGCGTGCCGCGCCCGGCGATCGTCGCGCTGGTCGCGCTCGCGGCCGTGCTGCCCTGGCTCGGCGCATCGCCTTATGTCCTGCAGACGCTGACCAACGCGTGGCTCTACGGCCTGCTCGCGCTGAGCCTCACGCTCGTCGCCGGCACGGTCGGGCAGATCTCGCTCGGCCATGCGGCGCTGCTCGTGATCGGCGCGTATGCGTCGGCGTTGCTGTCGTCGGATCTCGGCTGGTCGCCGGCCGTGACGATTCCGTGCGCGGGCGCGATCACGGCCGTGCTCGGGACGCTGCTCGTCTATCCGGCGTTCCGGCTGCGCGGTCACTACGTGTCGATCGCGACGCTCGGCATCGGCGAAGTGGTGAGCCTCGTGATCCTGAACTGGGACGGTCTCACGCGAGGGCCGCTCGGCATCACGGGCATCGCGCCGCTACCGTGGGCATCGACCGCACAGGCCGCGTACGGGTTCACGTTGACCGTGCTGGTCGCGTTCGCACTCGTACAGGTGCGGCTGCTGCGTTCGCACCTGGGCCGCACGCTGCGCGCGGTGCGCGAGGACGACGTCGCCGCGCGCGCGCACGGGATCGCACCGAACCGCTACAAGGCGATCGCATTTGCGGTCGGCGGTGTCGCGGCGGGCGTGAGCGGCGGTATTGCGGCACACCTGTACAGCTACATCAATCACCAGACCTTCGATTCGCAGGTGTCGATCCTCGCGCTGACGATGGTGATCCTCGGCGGGCTCGGCAACGTGCTCGGCGGCATCGTGGGCGCGCTCGCGCTGATCGGCTTGCCCGAACTGTTCCGCTGGGCGGCCGACTACCGGATGCTGATCTATGGTCTCGTGCTGCTGCTGCTCGTCCGGTTCCGGCCGCAGGGCTTGCTCGGCACGGTGTGAGGAGGAAGGCGATGACCACCACCCAACCGCCCTTGCTCGACGTGCAGGGGTTGACGCGTCGTTTCGACGGCGTCACGGCGCTCGACGGCGCGAGCCTGACGCTTGCCGAAGGCGAGCTGCTGAGCGTGATCGGACCGAACGGCGCGGGCAAGTCGACGCTCTTCAATCTGATCGCGGGCGCGGACCGGCCCGATGCCGGGAGCGTGACGTTCGACGGCCGCGACGTCACGGGCGCGGCGCCCGAACGGCTCGCCGCGCTCGGGCTCGCGCGCACGTTCCAGCATGGCCGCGTGTTCGGCAACCTCAGCGTGCTCGACAACGTCCTGATCGGCGCGCATGCACGACTGCGCGCGGCACGGCCGGGCTGGCCCGTGCTCGGCGCGGCGGCCGAAGTCGTACGCGCGCTGCTGCGCCCGGCGTCGGTGCGGCGCGAAGAAGCGGCGCTGCGCGACGAGGCGCGCGAGATCGTCGCCGGGTTCGGCGAGCGGCTCACGCCGCGCATCGATCATCCGGCGCACAGCCTGTCGTATGCGAACCGGCGGCGCGTCGAGATCGGCCGCGCGCTCGCGCTGCATCCGCGCCTGCTGCTGCTCGACGAACCGACGGCCGGAATGAACGAGACCGAGACCGCGGAGATGCTCGAGCTGATCCGCTCGCTGAAGGCGCGCGGCCTGACGATCCTGCTGATCGAGCACAAGCTCGAACTCGTGATGCGCGTGTCCGATCGCGTGATGGTGCTCGACAACGGCGTGAAGATCGCCGAAGGCGCACCGCGCGACGTGCGCCACGATCCGCGCGTGATCGAAGCCTATCTCGGCCGCCGCCACGCGGGCGGTGCACCGGCGGTTCGAGCGGCGCAGGCGGCCGCATGAGCGCGCTTTCTTCGGGATCCGATACGACCATGACCGACGCCTTGCTGAAACTCGAACATCTCGACACGTTCTATGGACCGGTGCAGGTGCATTTCGACGTGAACGTTGCGGTCGGCCGCGGGCAGATCGTCAGCCTGCTCGGCGGCAACGCGAGCGGCAAGTCGACGACGATGAAGCTGATTCTCGGACTGATGCGGCCGCGCCGCGGCGTCGTGCGCTTCGACGGCGACGACGTGACGGGCCTCGCGACGCCGCAGCGCGTGCGACGCGGCATCGCCGCGGTGCCGGAGGCGCGGCGGCTGTTCGGCGACATGAGCGTGCGCGAGAACCTGCTGATGGGCGCGTACACGCGCGGCGATCGCGCGGCGGTGGCCGACGACTACGAACGCGTGCTCGACCTGTTTCCGCGCGTGCGCGAACGGCTCGCGCAGCGCGCCGGCACGCTGTCGGGCGGCGAGCAGCAGATGCTCGCGATGGCGCGCGCGCTGATGGCGCGGCCGAAGCTGATCTGCATGGACGAGCCGACGATGGGGCTGTCGCCGCTCTACGTCGACAAGGTGCTCGAGCTGATCGATACGATCAACCGGCAGGGCGTGACGGTGTTCATGGTCGAACAGAACGCGAGCCTCGCGCTGGAAATCGCGCACTACGGCTACGTGCTGCAGACCGGGCGCGTCGTGCTCGAAGGCGCGGCCAGGACGCTGCTCGACGACGAGCGTGTGCGCGATGCCTATCTGGGCGGCGAGGCAGTGACGGCGTGAGCGCGGTGCGCGCCGGCGTCAACACATCGTGCCGCGCGTTCGACGCGTTCAACGCCCGGACGTATGACGAACGGAATCGACCGGCGATGCACAACGGCGACGATCGTCGATTCGCGAGTAGACGCTAGCCCATTCGCGCCGCTCTCGGAAACGTCAGCACGACCGCAAACCCGCCCGCATCCGGAAACGCGAACCCGACGCGCCCGCCGTGCGCCTTCATCACTTCCTGCACGATCGCGAGACCGAGCCCCGAGCCCGTGCGGCGCTCCGTCCCATCCGGCGCGATCCGCACGAACGGCTGCAATGCCGCATCCCAATGCTCGCGCGGAATGCCGCGCCCGTTGTCGGTGACGGTCAGCGTCAGCGCATCGTCGGCATGGCCCGACGTCGCGACCGAAACGACGATGTCGTCCGCATGGCCGTGCAGCAGCGCGTTGTGCAGCACGTTCGACAGCGCTTCCTGCAGGCTGACCGCATCGCCGTCGATCCAGGCGTGCGGCGCGTCGCTCGCGAATGCGACGGCGACGTCGCGCGCGTCGGCGAGCGGAATCGCGCGGCCGAGCACGTCCTTCGCGAGTGCGACGAGATCGACCGGCTGCAGCGGCACGGCCTCGGTGCGATGGATCACCATCGCGTGATTGAGCAGCTGCCCGGTGAGCCGGCCGACATCGGCGCAGGTCGTGCGCAACGCATCGAGCCGTGCCGCATGACGCGCGGGATCGTCGTCGCCGTCTAGCAGTTCGATCTGCGCATCGAGCCGCGCGAGCGGCGTGCGCATCTGGTGCGCGGCGTCGGCGATGAAGCGCTGCATCGCGTTGATGCGCTCGGCGAGCCGGCGCATCAGCCCGTTGATCGCGCCGATGATCGCGTCGATCTCGCTCGGCGTATCGACGGCCACCGGCCGCAAATCCGCCGGATCGCGCGCCGCGATGATCGCGCCGATCTGCGCGAGCGGGCGCAGCCCGCGCCGGATCGCCAGCCCGCTTGCGCCGATCGCGAGCACGCTCATCAGCAGGATCAGCGTCCACACCTTGATGCTCATCTCGTTCGTGAGCTGCTGCCGTGCATTCGTTGTCTGCGCAACGGTCACGAGCGCCCAGCCCGGCGTGCTTTCTTCCGGCATGTAGCGCGCGATGGTGGCCGTGCGGATCCGGTGCCCGTGATAGACGGCGTTCGCGAACGCCGGTCCCTGTTTCGCGGCCGCGAGCGTCGCGGAGCTGGCCAGATCGTTGTAGCCGGCCACGACGACGCCGCGCGAATCGACGACCTTGTAGTAGACGAGGTCGTAGCGCGACAGCGTCGACAGCGCGGCGACCGGCGGATTCAGCGCGAGCACGCCGCCCTGCACGTAAAGATTCTCCGCGACCTGGATCGACGCGCCGGCGAGCAGCTGATCGTAGGCACGCTCGGCCGCGACGCCCGCGTAGTAGCGCGCGATGGCGGCGAGCGCGAGTGCGCCGGTCGCGACGACGAGCGCGATGAACAGCAGCGTGCGCCCGAACAGCGTCTTCGGGAACCAGTCAGTGCGCGGCAATCTGATACCCCATCCCGCGCGCGGTGCGGATCTCGACCGAGCTGCCGTGCAGCTTTTTGCGCACGCGCGTCACATACTGCTCGACCGCGTTCGCGCTCGGCTCGTTGCCGAAACTGAACAGCTGATTCAGCAGTTCGTCCTTCGAGAAGATCCGCTGCGGGCGGCTCGCGAGAATCTCGAGCAGCGCGAACTCCTGGCGCGACAGCGACAGCGGCTTGCCGTCGAGTTCCGCGAGGCGGCTGCTGCGGTCGATCACGAGGCCGCCGAGCGTCAGCACGTCGCTCGCATGGCCGCTGTTGCGGCGTAGCAGCGCCTGCACGCGCGCGTCGAGCTCGCGGTAGTCGAACGGCTTCACCAGATAGTCGTCGGCGCCGAGGCCGAGACCGCTGACGCGATCGTCGATCGCCGAACGCGCGGTGACGAGCAGCACCGGCGTCGTGCTGCCCGCCGCGCGCAGGTTGCGCAGCACCGCGAAGCCGTCGAGGCCGGGCAGGTTGGCGTCGAGTACGACGAGGTCGAAGCGCTCGACGCGCAGCAGGCTGTTCGCGGTCGAGCCGTCGGTTTCGAGATCGACGGCATGGCCGAGCCGCGCGAGGCGGTTGCGGATCGCCGCGCCGATCTCCGCATCGTCCTCCACGACGAGAATGCGCATGGTGCCGTTTGCAGGTAGGGGTTACGGGTTTTCCCGAGGCCGGGATGTCAGCATTTTCTCAGACTCGCTCGATAACCTGTGTCGAGCCGTAGCATGAAGACGGCATTAATACCAGAGGAGACGCCAACATGCAGCAGGTCACGAGCACGACGAACGCACGGCGCGGCACGCCGCCGCCTGCGGATCGCCGCGCGAGGGTGTGCGCATGACGTCGCGCCCGCGCCGCCGCGCGTTGATCGCGGCCGGCCTCGGCATGCTGGGTGCGCTCGGCGCGCCGTCGCTCGTGCGCGCGAAGCCGCGCACGGTGCGGATCTCGAAAGGCTATGGCGTGCTGTATCTGCCGCTGCTCGTGATGGAGAAGCAGCGGCTGTTCGAGCGGCACGCGGCGCGGCACGGAATGCGCGACGTCGCGGTCGACTGGGTGCTGCTCGACGGCGGCAACTCGGTCAACGACGCGATGATGGCCGGCACGCTCGATTTCGCGGGCGCCGGCGCGCCGGGTTTCATCGAGCTGTGGGCGCGCGCCCGCGGGATTCCGAACGTCGAAGTGATCGGCATCAGCGGGTTGTCGACGACGTCGCTGTCGCTGAACGCAAACCGCCCGGGCCTCACGTCGCTGCGCGACTTCACGCGGTCCGACCGGATCGCGGTGCCGGGCATCCGCACGTCGCTGTCGGCGGTCGTGCTGCAGATGGTCGCGAGCCGCCAGCTCGGCGCCGCGCATTTCGCGCAACTCGATTCGATCACGGTGAACCTGCCGCATCCGCAGGCGATGCAGGCGCTGATCCGCCGCGAGAACGGCGTGACCGCGCACTTCACGTCGCCGCCGTTCTCGACGCTCGAGCTGCGGCAGCCGGGCATTCATCGCGTCGTGAATTCGGTCGACGTCCTGGGCCCGATGACGCTCGACGTCGTGTTCGCGCCGAAGCGGCTCGTCGACGCGGAACCGGCGCTCGCCACGGCGTTTCTCGGCGCGCTCGACGAAGCGAACCGGCTGATCGCACGGGACCCGCGTGCGGCGGCGGCACTCTATGCGGCGGCGTCGGGCGTCGGCGTGTCGCACGACGACGTGATGCAGATGCTCGCCGCGCCGGAGACGCGCTTCTCGGTCCGCCCGAATCAGCTGATGGACTACGTCGACTTCCTCTACCTCGCCGGCACGATCAAGGCGAAGCCGCGCGCGTGGCACGAGATGTTCGCGCCGATGCTCGACGACTACCGGTCCGGATGAGCGAAGCCGGCCATTCCCGTCATGCCGCGATCGCGCCCGTCGCGCGCGGCGCACCGCATTTCAACGATACGCAACCGTTTCACGGAGGTACCCGCAGTGAATTCCACCGCCTACCCGGACGCCGCGTCCGCCGACGAACAGCGCATCATGTCGAAGATGGCGCGGCGCCTGCTGCCCATACTCGTCGTGATGTTCCTGATCGCGTTCATCGACCGGCAGAACGTCGGTTTCGCGAAACTGCAGATGGTGCACAGCCTCGGGCTGACGGAGGCCGCGTTCGGGCTCGCGTCGTCGCTGTTCTTCATCGGCTATCTGCTGTTCGAAGTGCCGAGCACGCTCGCGCTGCATCGCTACGGCGCGCGCGTCTGGCTCGCACGCATCATGCTGACGTGGGGGCTCATCACGGTGCTGATGGGCTTCACGACCTCGATGCCCGCGTTCTGCGCGCTGCGCTTTCTGCTCGGCATCGCCGAGGCCGGGTTCTATCCGGGCGTCATCTACTATCTGACGCTGTGGTTTCCGCAGAGCTATCGCGCGAAGGTGCTCGGCATCTTCACGCTCGGCAGCGCGCTCGCGAACATGCTCGGGTCGCTGGTCGGCGGCGTGCTGCTGAGCCTGAACGGCGTGTGGGGCCTCGCCGGCTGGCAATGGGTGTTCGTCGCGACCGGGATTCCGGCCGTGCTCGTCGCGATCGTCGTGTTCCGCGTGCTGCCGGCGTCGTTCCGCGAGGCGCGTTTCCTCGACGAACGCGAAAAGCAGATCGTCGCGGCCGCGCTCGAGCGCGAAAAACCCGCGCAGGCCGAGCATGCGCAGCCGTGGAAGGCGCTGCTCGATCCGCGCGTGATGCTGTTCGCGGCGACCTACATGCTGATGTCGACGTCGCTTTACGGCGTCACGTACTGGCTGCCGACGCTCGTGAAGTCGTTCGGCGTGTCGAGCAGCACGAACGGCTTGCTGAGCATGCTGCCGTGGGCGCTCGCGGTGCTGCTGCTGTTGTGGCTGCCGGCGAAGCTGCGCCGCGCGAAGAGCATTCTGCGCACGATCTCGATCGTCGCGGCGCTCGGCGCGCTCGGCTTCCTGCTGAGTCTCGTGCTGCCGTCGACGCCGCTGCGCTTCGTCGCGCTCGTGCTCGGCGGCGCCTGCATTCCGCTGCTGTATCCGTGCTTCTGGTCGATGCCGCCGCGCTACTTCACCGGCGCGCGCGCAGCGGCGAGCGTCGCGGCGATCAATTCGATCGGCAACCTCGGCGGTTTCTTCAGCCAGAACCTGATGCCGTTCGCCGGCAAGGTGACGGGCACCGCATTCGGCCCGATGATCGTGCCGATCGTGTGCCTCGCCGTGCTCGGCATCGGCGCGCTCGTCGCGTGGACGCGTAGCGAGCGCGCGATGATCGCGGCCGGCGCATGAGTGCATCGCCGCACCGCCGGGCGCGATGCCTGAGCCGGTGTGCGCCGGCGCGCAAGCGGTGCGCGCAACGATCGACGCGCGTGACGGCGATGCGCTGACGAACGGCGCCGCGCGCGATGCGCAGGCTTGCCGCGCTGCGCTGCGCTGCGACACGCCGCGCGGCCGTGCCCCAGGCATTCCCCGCACATGCGCGATTGCTGCGATGCAGCGGCTTGTGCGCCGCCCTACGCATCGCGCCTGGCGCCTCGCGAACGCCCCCGGTTCGGGACTACACTGGTGCAGGATACGGCCGCGCCACCAGGAGAGTTCGCGATGATCGATCTTGCCGACGTACTGTCGTCCGCGCTGCCTGACGCAACCGCATGGGCCGAAGCGCAGGCCGCGCGCGGCCTCGTGGACGGCGCGCCGCTGACGCGGCCGCAGCTCGACGATGCGCGCGCGGTCGGCGTCGCGCGGCCCGAACGGATCCGCATCGCGACGGTCGAGCGCATGCCGTTTCCCGACACGCCGGCGCTCGCGGCGCTCGCACGCGACACGGGGTTGCTGCCGCCCGGCACGATCGGCCTGACGCTCGGCCACGCGGTGTTCGTGCTGCGCGGGCACGGCACGCGGCGGCTGCTCACGCACGAGTTCCGGCACGTCCATCAGTACGAGTCGGCCGGATCGATCGGTGCGTTTCTCGCGCGCTATCTGCACGAGATCGCGACGGTCGGCTACGGCGACGCGCCGCTCGAGGCCGATGCGCGCCGGCATGAGCGCGACTGACGCGCGCGGCCCGACCGGCGGCGCGCGGGCGCGGATCCGGTTCTCCTTTCCCTTTGCCCGGCGCTGCGCGTGCGAACGGCGCCACGCCGCGTCGCGGTGCGGGAGCGCGCGATGAGCGCCGCCATTCACGCCTGGCTTGCCGAGATCGGCGCGCATCCGGCGCTCGCGCTCGCGATCGTGTTCGCGACCGCATGCGCGGAGGCGATCGCGCTGATCGGCACGGTCGTGCCGGCCGGCGCCGTGATGTTTGCGGCCGGCGCGCTCGCGGGCGCGGGCGCGCTCGATCCGTGGACGACGATCGGTGTCGCGGCCGTCGGCGCGATCGTCGGCGACGGGATCAGCTACGAACTCGGGCGGCACTACCGCGGAATGATCCGCAACGGCTGGGCGCGCTTCGGGCATGCGGCCGTCTACGCGCGCGGCGAGCAGTTCGTGCTGCGTCACGGGACGAAAAGCATCGTGCTCGCGCGTTTTCTCGCGCCGGTGCGCGCGGTCGTGCCGGTCGTGGTCGGCTGCGCGACGCTGCCGCGCCGGTCGTTCTATCCGGTCAACATCGTGTCGGCGCTGATATGGGCGCCCGTGCATATCGCGCCGGGGATGCTGTTTGGTGCGTCGGCCGCGCTTGCCGCCGCGCTCAGCGTGCGCATCGCGGCGATCCTGCTCGTCGTCGCCGCGCTCGTGCTCGGCGTCTGGTACGGCGTGCGCCTGCTGCTGCGGCGCGGCTGGCCGCTGCTGCACGCGGCGTTCGCCGCTGCGCTGCATGCGTGCGTGCGTTACTGGCCGCGGTTCGGCGCGCGGTTGCATGACAGCCTCGTGCATCTGCGCCGGCTGCCGGGCGCCGTGCCGGTGCTTGCGCTGCTGTTCGTCGCGAGCGTATGGCTGTTCGGCCGGATCGTGCAGGACGTCGTCGCGAACGCGCCGCTGATGCATGCCGACGTCGCGCTGTACGCGTTCCTGCAGAACCTGCGCACGCCGCCGGTCGACGCCGCGATGCGCGCGCTCGTCGTGCTGCACGGCCGCGACGCGGGACTCATCGTGTCGGCCGCGTTTCTCGCGTGGCTCGCGATTCACCGCTGCTGGGCGAGCGCGGCATGGTGGCTCGCGACGGTCGGTATCGCGGTCGTGCTCGTGCCCGCGTTCGGCGTCGTGCCGCCGGGGGCGACGCCGGCGGCGCTGCCGCCCGGCGCGGCGCACATGCCGCTGCCCGATGCCGACGCGGCGTTCGCGATCCTCGCGAGCAGCGGGATCGGCTGGCTGCTCGCGCGCGACCGGCCCGCGCGCTGGCGCACGCCGGTCGTGACGGCGGTCGTGCTGTGGATCGTGCTCGGCGGCTTCGCGCGGCTCTACGTCGGCGATACGTGGCTGTCGGGGCTGGTCGGCGGCTGGAGCCTCGGGCTTGCGTGGTTCGCGCTGCTGGCCGGCGCGCATGCGTACTGGCGCGTGCGCGAGCACGTGCAGCCGGTCGGCGCGACCGTCGCGCTCGCGGTCGTGCTCGCGACGGTCGGCGTGTGGCTGGTTCCGGCGCAATGGGACGCCGATCGCGCTGCGCGTCCGCATGTGGGCGACGTCGTCGCGATGACGGTCGACCAGTGGATGCGCGGCGGCTGGCAGCGCGTGCCGACGCGCCGCACCGAGATCGGGGGCGATCGCGAGGAATACTTGCCGCTGCAGTGGTGCGCGACGTCCGACACGCTGGACCGCCATCTCGCGCAGGCCGGCTGGCAGCGCGCGACGCCGTGGACGCTGCAGACGGCGCTGCGCTGGCTCATGCCGCAGGGGCCGGCCGAGTCGCTGCCGGTGCTGCCACGCTACACGCACGGCGAGAGCACGCGGCGCGTGTTCGTGCGCGCGGATCCGGCGCACGCGGATAGCCGTCTCGTGCTGCGGCTGTGGCGCTATCCGTACGCGCTGTCGGATGCGCGCGGCACGCGCGCGCTGTGGTACGGCGCGCTCTATCGCGAGGCGCTGCATCGGCCCGCCCGGCTGATGACGGTCGTACGCTCGACGCCGATCGACGATGCGCGGACGCTCGCGCAAACGCTCGCGATCGATCCGACGATCGTGCATGCGCCGCGCGGGCTGGCGGCCGCGCCGGGCGGTGTGCTGCTCGTGTGGTCGGCCGTGCCTTGAACGTGCCTGATGGTCCGGCGGATGACGGGGCGCTCAGGTTGATGTGCGCACGGTGTCGATGGGATGCATTGTGCGGCGCGCGCGCCGTGCAAGTAAAAACGAGCGGCGGCTTTTCGATGCACGGCGATGCTGCCGCAAGGAGGCAGGCAAGCAAGCGCCCAAGGGCGTCGCCATCCGTCGCCTGCCGTCCCGAACGCGGCGCACCGGCACGCGCGTGCCGCGCGCGTTTCTGGCACCATCCGGTGATGTCGGCGGCGGCGCGTAACGCGGCGTCGCCCGTTCGCCGTCCGATCCCTTCTCTCGAGGACCCGCATGATCACGCTTCGCCCGATGACCGAAGACGACTTCGCGCGCTTCTGGCCGACCTACCGCGCGGTGGTCGCCGCGCAGGAAACGTACGCGCTCGATCCCGCGCCGACGTTCGACGCCGCGCGCGCGCTCTGGCTCGACGCGCCGCTTTGCACGTGGGTCGCCGAAGAGGACGGCGTGCTGCTCGGTTCGTATTACCTGAAAGCGAACGCGGCGGGGCCCGGCAATCACGTGTGCAACTGCGGATACATGGTCGGCGAGGCCGCGCGCGGACGCGGCGTCGCGCGCCTGATGTGCGAGCACTCGCAGCAGGTCGCACGCGAGCGCGGCTTTCTCGCGATGCAGTTCAATTCGGTCGTCGCGACGAACGAAGTCGCGGTTGCGCTGTGGCAGAAGCTCGGCTTCGAAATCGTCGGGCGGCTGCCGCGCGCGTACCGCCATGCGCGGTTCGGCTTCGTCGACTGCCTCGTGATGTTCAAGTGGCTCGGCGGCGACGCGCAGGCATGAAGCCGCCGCGCCGTTCGACCACGCACGGCGGCGCGCCCACGCACGCCGCTGCGCCGGCGCCCGATGCATCGGCACACGCGGCGGACCGCAGCCGCATCGCCGCGTGGCGGCTCGCGATCGGCCTGTCGCTCGGCAGCGCGATCGCGCTCGGTCTCGCGCGCTTCTCGTATGCGCTGCTGCTGCCGCCGATGAAGGCCGATCTCGGCTGGAGCTTCGCGCAGGCCGGCGCGCTGAACACCGCGAACGCGGCCGGCTATCTGTTCGGCGCGCTTGCGTTTCCGTGGCTGTCGCGCCGCTGGCGCGCCGGCACGCTGCTCGCGGCGGGGTGCGTGCTGACCGCGTGTCTGATGGCCGCGTGCGGCGTCACGGTCGGCATGCAGGCACTGCTCGTGCAGCGGCTCGCGACCGGCATCGGCAGTGCGCTGATCTTCGTCAGCGGCGGCGTGCTGGCCGCGCGTCTCGCGTCGGCGTCGCCGCGCGATGCGGGGCTGCTGCTCGGCCTCTATTACGGCGGAACGGGCTGGGGCATCGTCGCATCGTCGCTGCTCGTGCCGGCGACGCTCGCGCATCGGGTGCACGGCTGGCAGCCGGCGTGGTTCGCGCTGGCGCTCGCGTGCGTGCTCTGCGCAGCGATCGCGGTGTCGGCCGCGCGCCGCATCGAGCGCGGACATCGTCCGCCGCCCGCGCGCGTCGACGATGCAGCGGCCGCCCAGGCGAGCCCCGCGCGCTTCGCGTTGGCGCTCGGCGGCTACGGGCTGTTCGGCGTCGGCTACATCGGCTACATGACGTTCATCGTCGCGCTGCTGCGCGATGCGGGGATGAGCGGCACGGTCGTGTCCGCGTTCTACGTGATGCTCGGCGTCGCGACGATCGTCTCGGCGCGGCTGTGGTCGGGGCTGCTCGACCGCATGCGGGGCGGGCAGGCGCTCGCGGTGCTCAACGCACTGCTCGGCATCGCGACGCTGATGCCGGCGCTGATCGTGCATCCGGCCGCGGCGTTCGTGTCGGGCGTACTGTTCGGCGCGACGTTCCTGTCGGCGGTGGCGTCGACGACCGCCTTCGTGCGGCACAACCTGCCGCCCGACGGCTGGCCGAAAGGCATCAGCGCATTTACGACGATCTTCGCGTTCGGGCAGATCGCGGGTCCGGTCGCGATCGGCTGGGTGTCGGACAGCGCGGGGCTCGCGCGCGGGCTCGTGTATTCGGCGCTGACGCTGTTCGCCGGCGCGGCGCTGGCGGCGGGGCAGCGCGCGCTGCGGCGCGCCGCGTAACAAGCGCCCTCAGCGCACGCAGGCGCCGCGCGACACGCGGTGAAACGCGCGGCCGAAGTAGATGAGGCTGTCGCCGTCGTCGCGCACGCGGATCGACGTCGCCTCGATGAACATCACCGAATGCGAGCCGACCGTCTGCATCCCGGCGATCGTTCCTTCCAGGCTCGCCAGCGCATCGCGTAGCACCGGCACGTCATGCGCGCCGCGGTCCCAGACGGGCAGCGCGAAGCGCCGCTCCATCGGCAGCTCGGTGAGGCCCGCGAAATGCCGGGCGAGCATTTCGTGTTCGGCCGGCAGCACGTTGATGCATACATGGCGATTGCGTTCGAAGATCGCGTGCATCGCGCTCGAACGGTTCAGGCAGACGAGCACGGTCGGCGGCGTATCCGTGACCGAACAGACGGCGCTCGCGGTGATGCCGCAGCGGCCGTGCGGGCCGGCGGTCGTGATCACGTTGACGGCCGCGCCGAGATGGGCCATCGCGTGCCGGAACGCCTTCTGCGCGTCGGAAGGCTCGGCGTGCACCGCGGGGGCGGAACCGATGGTCGGGGACGTGGCGGACATGAGTGCTCCTCATCGAATGAAGTCGGCGATTCGCCGGACAGGATCGAGCGTACGTCGAGAAAAAGCGGACGGACATTCGCACGATTGACGCACGACATGGCGTTCCCGCCAACCGCGCTAAAGGTTCTACCTAGTCGCGCCGCGCAGCGTTCGAAAAAAGGTGCGACACGGCACGCACGCGCGGCACGCAGGGGTTTTCAGCGTATTTTCGGCTCGCTATGATGTGCCGCACGTGTGCTGCGCCCGACGTGCGCACGTGCGCCATCGCCGATGTACGGCGCACAATCATCCCCAATCATGCGAGACACCCCGATGACGTCACCCGCTCCGATCGTATATATCGTCGACGACGACGGCGGCATGCGGACCTCGCTCGCATGGCTGCTCGAATCGGTCGGCATCGCGTCGGAAGGATTCGCGAACGCAGCGGATTTTCTCGCGCGCTTCGATCCGAACCTGCCCGCGTGCCTCGTGCTCGACGTGCGGATGCCGGAAAAGAGCGGGTTCGACGTGCAGGCCGAGCTGAACGCACGCGGTGCGACGCTGCCGGTGATCTTCGTCAGCGGGCACGGCGACATTCCGATGTCGGTGCGCGCGCTGCAGAACGGCGCGATCGATTTCGTCGAGAAGCCGTACAACTCGCAGCAGATGCTCGAACGCGTGCAGCGCGCGCTGCGCCTCGCGCAGCAGCGGCATGCGGCCGATCGACGCCACCGCGAACTGCGCGAGCGGCTCGCGGCGCTGACCGCGCGCGAGAAGGAGGTGCTGCAGGGCGTCGTCGACGGCAAGGGTAGCAAGCAGATCGCGTCGGATCTGTCGATCAGCGTGAAGACCGTCGACGTGCATCGCGCGAGCATCAAGGAGAAGCTCGGCGCGACCTCGATCGCCGCACTCGTGCGCGACGTGATGGTCGTCTGGGGCGACGAACGCGAGCGGCCGCGATAGCGGCCGACGAAACGGCTGCGGCCCGCGGCGCGGGACGCGTACCTCGTGCGCTCAGCGCATGTACAGGCCGCCGTTGATGTCCCAGCACGCGCCGTTCGCGAAATATGCGTCGCCCGACGCGAGCAGCACGGCCGCGTCGGCGACGAAGCCGGCCGAGCCAAGCCGGCCGCCCGGCAAGCCCGCGAGCACCTGACGCAGTTTTTCGGGCGCGACGCTTTCATGGACGATCGGCAGGTCGAGCGGGCCGGGCGAGATCGCATTCACGGTCACGCCGTGCGCGCCGAGGTCGCGCGCGAACACCTTGGTCAGCGTCAGCGTGCCGCCTTTCGCGGCGGCGTAGTGCGCGCCCGTCGCGGAGCCGCCGTTCTGGCCGGCGAGCGACGCGATGTTGACGATGCGGCCGGCACCGCGCGTCGCGAAATACTGACCGAATACCTGACACCCGAACAGCACGCTGCGCAGGTTCACGTCGATCACCTGATCGAACTGTTCGGCGGTGATCTCCATCGCGGGCACGACCTTCGATGCGCCCGCATTGTTGACGAGCACGTCGACCGCGCCCCAGTGCGCGACGAGCGCATCGCGCGCCGCTTCGAAGTCGCGTTTCGACGTGACGTCGAGCGGTATCGCGATCGCGCGCGTGCCTTCCGGATCGAGGTCGCGTGCGTGTGCGCGGATCGCGTCGGCCGCGATGTCGGCCAGCGCGACGCGATAGCCGGCCGCATGAAAGCGTTCGGCAATGACGGCGCCAAGCCCGCGGGCGGCGCCGGTGACGAGTACGACTCGGTCTGACATGGTGCGTGATTCCGTGGTTCGCATGCGCGTGCGCGCACGCATCGTGGTTCAGGCGGCGAGCGCCGCGGCGACATGCGCGGCGAGCGCGCACACCTGTTCGTCCGCGCCCTTGCGTCCGACGATCTGCAAGCCTGCCTTCAGCGGCGAGCCGTCGAGCGGCAGCGGCACGCTGAGCGCGGGATGGCCGCTCAGGTTGAACGGCCGGATCAGCGACGACATCGCGATCACCGACACGCCGTTGCGCGCCTCATCGAGCGTGATCGGCAGCGCGGGCAGCGTCGGCAGCACGAGTGCGTCGGCGTGTTCGAGCGCCGCGTCGATCTGCGCGGTGAAACGCACGCGCACGGCCTCGGCCGCGTCGAGCGCGGCGGCGGTCGTGGTCGCCGCCGCGCGCAGCCGCGCATCGAGATCCGCGCCGAGCCGGCCGGTCGCGACCAGATGGCCGAACGCGCGTGACGTTTCGGCGTTGATGACGACGAGCCCCGCGTCGAATGCCGCGCGCAGATCGTCGAGCACGAGCGTGTGCGTGCGCAGGCCGGCCGCATCGAGCGCCGTACGCAACGCGCGGGCGATGGCCGGCTCCGCGTCGACGACGACCTGCGCGACCGTGCATCCGGCGGCCGACGCCGCCGCGCGCACGCGGTCGAAGCCCGGCGCGATCGCGGCCATCGTGGCGCTCAGCGTATCCATGTCGCGCGCGAACGGCCCGACGCAGTCGAGCGTCGTCTCGGCAGGCGCGACGCCGCGCCGCGACACGCGGCCGAACGTCGGTTTCAGCCCGAACACGCCGCAACATGCGGCCGGCCCGCGAATCGAGCCGCCGGTGTCGGTGCCGAGCGCCGCATCGACGGCGCCGAGCCCGACAAGCGACGCGGAGCCGCTCGACGAACCGCCGGGAATGCGCGACGCATCCTGCGGATTGAGCGGCGTGCCGGTGTAGTCGTTGATGCCCGTCATGCCGAACGCGAGCTCGTGCATGTTGGCCTTGCCGGCGATCTGCCAGCCGGCGTCGAGCAGCAGACGCACGACGTCGGCGTGCTGCGTGGCGGGCGGTGCGTCGGCGAGCGCGCGGCTCGCCGCGCGGGTCGGATAGCCCGCGATGTCGATCGTGTCCTTGATGGCGATCGTCGGCCCCGGGCCGCCGAGCGTGAAGGTGTCGATGAAGCCTGTCATATGCGATGTCGCGCGAGCGCGGTGGAGAAGTTCAGGGCCGTTGCGCGGCAGCGAGCGGCCACGGGTCGTCGAGCACGCGCTCGGTGCGGAAATGCCGGATCAGCCATGCGTGGCCGTCCTGCGCGGGTGCGAAATCGACGGTCAGCCGCGCGCCGATCAGCTCCGCGGCGCCGTCTGCGTAGCGCGACGCCTGCAGCATGATCCAGCGGCCGCGCGCAGCGGTGCTGTCAACCGCGACGTCGATCGTCTCCGAGGTCAGAAAGTGCAGGTTCGCGCCGAAGTGAGGATCGGGCGGCAGATAGCGGCGCAGCATCGCCACGATCTCGGCCGGCCCTTCCAGGCGGCCGAACTTCTGCGCGTACTGCGGGCCGATGCCTTCCCATACGGCGTCCGGCGTAAACAGCGCGTCGAGCGCCGGACCGTCGCCGGCCGCTTCCGGTACGTCGCACAGTGCCATGTAGCGCGCGATCGTCGCGCGCACTGCGCGCTCTGCTTCAAGCGCGGCCACGCGGCGCGCGAGCGCGTCGAGCGTATGTGCCGCAGCGCGTTCGGTCGTTTCGCTCATCGTCGCGCTCCTGACGATGCCGGCCGTGCGGCAGGCGGCACGGTCAGCGCGCGACCGACGCGCGCCTCGATCTTCCCGTAGCGCCACAGGTTGTATTCGCCGACGGGCGTCGTCCGATACAGGTTGCAGACGGCGACCGCCGTATCGAAATCGGCGACGTCGGCCATGATGTAGAACGTCCACGGCGCACCGTCCGCGTGGCCGACGACGAGCCGGTCGTCATCCATGACGCCGAGCACGCGCACGCCGGGCATCGCTTCGACGGCCGCGAGCATCGCGCCGTAGGCCTGCCACACTTCGCCGATTTGTTCGCGCGGCAGGTCGAAGAAGTTTTGCGATACGCCGCAGCAGAACAGCACGCGCAGCGGCAGCGGATTCGAATCGGACATGTGAAGGCCTCCAGAAAAGTCGGTCGGGCGCCGCGACGCGGCGCGCATTACAGATAGCCGGGAAACGGTGCGACGCCGGTGAACACGGCGCCCGCGCCGTCGAAGTTGCCTTCGGCGAGAAACGCGTGCTGCGTGACGACTATCGCGTCGCGCAGCAGCCGCTGCAGCGGATGCGTGCGGTAGATCGCCGGCGTGCCGCCGAGCCGGTACGCGCGTTCGACGACGCTCGCGCCTTCGCGTGCGATATGCGTGGCCGCGAGGCGCAGCAGGCTGACCTGATCGGGCGTTACCGCGTTGCCGGCGAGAATCGACTGCCATACCGTATCGGTCGCGTCGTAGAAGAACGCACGCGCCGAACGCAGCTGCGCCTCGGCTTTCGCGAGCTCGATGCGGAAGTACGCGCGGTCGGCAAGGCGCGGCGCGCCCGTCGTCGTCTGCCGGCCGCCCGACATGCGGTTCACGACGTCGAGCGCCGCGCGCGCGAGGCCGAGGTTCACGACGGCCAGCACCTGCGCCGCATAGGCGATCGTCGGATACCGGTACAGCGGCTCGTCGACGGTCGGCTCGCCGCCGCGCACGAACGTCCACGCTTCGGCGACGAAGCGGTCGTTCACGCGCAAATCGTGGCTGCCGGTGCCCTGCATGCCGACCACGTTCCAGTTCTCGACGATCTCGACGTCTGCCGCGCGAAACACGGCCGTGCGCGGCTTGTTCGGCGCCGCGTCCTGTGCGCCGGGCACCGCGATGCCGACGCCGAGCCAGTCGGCGCCCTTGCAGCCGCTCGCGAATTTCCACGTGCCGTTGACGCGCCAGCCGCCCGGTGCGGGCTGCGCGGGCTGCACCGGAAACAGGCCGCCGGCGAACACCTGATCGGGGCCGCTCGCGTACAGCTCGGCCTGCGTGTCGAGCGGCAAGGCGGCGAGGTAGACGTTCGCGGAACCGAAGCTCGCGACCCACGCGGCCGAGCCGTCGGCCGTCGCGATCCGCTCGATCGTCTCGAGGAAGGCGCCGGGTGCGAGCGCATCGCCGCCGAAGCGGCGCGGCGTGCCCGCGCGATAGATGCCGGCCTGCTTGAACAGCGCGATCACGTCGCGCGGCACGTGCGACAGCCGGTCGAATTCGTCGCGTCGCGCGGCGACGGTCTCGATCACGGCGTCGAGTGCCGAGAGCCGCGCGTCCGGCACGCAGGCGGGCGGCGCCGGGCGAGGGGCGGTGTCGATGGCAGCGGCGGCGTGTTGCATGATCGTCTCCTGGGCGGATAGCGGTTCGAAAAGGGCAGGCCTCAGTCTAGGAACGC
This sequence comes from Burkholderia sp. HMSC10F09, assembly GCF_001806955.1. NCBI lineage: Bacteria > Pseudomonadati > Pseudomonadota > Betaproteobacteria > Burkholderiales > Burkholderiaceae > Burkholderia > Burkholderia sp. HMSC10F09. Next base: position 25,891 of record NZ_KV786743.1, on the reverse strand, counting down.
CGAAAACACGCAGCAATTGGTGCGCTAGGCCGCGCGACTGGTGACGTTCCGTGCCGTCCTAAAGAAATCTTCAGATGCGATCGACGCGGGCCGGTGCTATGTTGAGCGTCCGCCCGTGCGATGCCGCGCGGCTCGTTCCGGACCCGACCATGCGCTTTCCCGACGAAGACGATTTCCACCGGCTGCTCGACGCGCTGACGACCTGCGTGCTGCTGCACGACGCACAGACGAAGGCGATCGTCTGGGCCAACCGTGCGGCCTGCATCGCGCTCGGCTTTTCCGTCGAGGAGCTGCTGCCGCTGAAGGCGCCGGACATGACGCGGCCGGAGCCGAAATACCGTCGCGAGATCGGCGTGGGCGCGATGGACCGCGCGATCGTCGAAGGCCCGCAGGTGTACGAGTGGTGCTACCGGTCGCGTACGGGCGTCGACATGCTGTCCGAGGCGATCGCGACCTACGTGCCGCTGCGCGGGCGCGACGTCGTGATGGTGCAGTTTCGCGACATCAGCGCCGAAGAGGCGATCCGTCAGCAACTGCGCCGCTACGAGGCGCGGCTGCGCGAGTTCATGCAGGATCTCGACGAAGGGATCGCGGTCGTGACGCCGCATGGCGGCGTGCAGTTCATCAGCGAGTCGGGGCGCCGCGTGCTCGGCCTCGCGGCCGACGAGGGGGTCGGCGACGTGCTCGACTACTGCAGCGCGGACGATCGCGCGCGGCTCGTCGCGCAGTTGCGCGATGCGCCGTCGACGTGTCCGTCGGAACCGCAACGCTACCGGTTCGTGCGGCGCGACGGCTCGACCTGCTGGCTGCGCGTCGCGTGCCGGCAGGTCGAGATCGAAGACGATCTCGACGGGCTGCTCGTGCATTTTCGCGACGTGAGCGACGAAGTCGCGATCGAGGAGGCGCGGCGCGCGGAAGCGCGGATGCTCGAGTACGCGGGCCGCTACAACGCGATGGGCGAGATGGCGACCGTGATCGCGCACGAGCTGAGCCAGCCGCTCGCGGCCGTGCGCAACTTCATCGAGGGTGCGGTGCAGCGGCTCGGCGCGCGCGGCAACGTCGACGACGCGATCTGGGGGCTGCGCAGCGCCGATCGGCAGGCCGAGCATGCGGCGCTGATCATCAAGAGCGTGCGCGAATTCATCGTGAAGCGCGAACCGGTCGTCGTGCTTGCCGATCTGCGCGACATCCTCGCCGACGTCGCCTACTTCATCGAGCTGCGCGCGCGCGAAGCGGGCGTGACGGTGTCGATCGTGCAGGCGGACGTGCCGCTGCCGGTCCGCTGCGAACGCGTGCTGATCGGACAGGTGATCCTGAATCTCGCATTCAACGCGATCGAGGCCTTCGCCGGCTGCGAGCGCGCGACACCCATGCTGACGCTCGGCACCGCGCAGGTCGGCGCGCTCGCGGAGCTGCGCGCGATCGATAACGGGCCCGGTGTGGCCGACGATGCTCACGATCGGCTGTTCGACGGTTTTTCGTCGTCGAAGGCCGGCGGCAACGGCATCGGACTGTCGCTGTGCAAGAGCATCGTGACGCGTCACGGTGGCCGCATCGCCGCGCGTCGCGCCGAGGGAGGCGGACTCGACTGCCGCGTGACGCTGCCGCTCGCCGACGCGCGCGCGTAGCGCAGGGCGCGTGTTGCAGGCGGCCGGCGGCATGCGTGGCACGATCAGCGCCCCAACGCGCGTGCGGTCTGGCCGCCGATCCCGAAGTCGGTGTTCGGGATGTCCTTGATGATCACGCGCGTCGCCTGCAGCGGTGCGTCGAGCACGTTTGCGCCGGCATCGGACAGCGCCGCGATCAGCGCGCGCTTTTGCGCGTCGGTGCGGCCGGCGATCAGGATCGCGACGATCACCGGTAGCGCGGGCGGCGCGCCGTCGGCCGCGCTGCGGCCGCCGAGGCCGATGTGCGTCGCGGGCAGTTCGGTCAGCAGCACGCGTACCGATTCGGCCGGTGCGCCGATCGCGTCGACAGTCGCGTGCGTGAGGCGCGCAATCAGTTCGGCCTTGCGTGCATCGTCGTGGCGGGCCGGCAGAAAGACTTCGAGTGTGGGCATGGTGGTTCGCGGAATCGAGGCGGGTAATTGAGGCGTGTAAGCGGATGCGCGCATTCGCGCACGGCCGGTGCACGGCGCGACTGCAGCCGCGCACCGGCATCCGCGTTACAGCAGGAAGCCGATCGCGCTCAGCGCTTCCGTCGAATCGATCAGCCGCACGACCTTTTCGGCGATCCGCAATTCGCCTTCCGCATCGACGTGCAGGCGGTGCGTGACGTCGGCCGCGAACAACGTCGTCGTGCCGCGCTTGTACGCGACGACGACCTGCGCGGACTTCAGCTCGACGGTATCGGCGCTGCTGCTTTCGAGCGTGAAGCGCGACACGGTGCGCACGGTGCGCGCCGCATCGGACGCGGACGCCGAGTAGCCCGACAGCATGCGCTGCACGCGCTTCTCGCGCATGTCGCGATCGTCGAACACGTAGTTCAGCGTCGCGGCGAAGTCGGTCGTCTGCGGATCGATCGGCACCACGTAGTGGCCGGCCGGATCCCACAGGTCGAGCCATGCGCGATAGTCGCGGCGGTCGAGCATCTCCGCTTCGCGCCATACGAACTCGACCGCGCGCGCGAAGGTCTGCTGCGAAAAAAGTGCGTTGCGGTCGTCCATCATGCTTGCTCCATCATCGTGCGCCATTGCCGATACGCTTCGCGCATGCCCGTTTCGTCGGTCGCGTGCGCGGTCTTTTCGCCGTTTGCGGCGGTGGTCTCGCGGTTCAGCCCGCGGTTCACGAGGATCGGCACGTCGGGGCCCGCGTACGCGCCGCGCTGCACGCGCTCCCACGCTTCCGCGTCGTCCGGGCTGCCGAAGCCGAACGGACCCTGAAAGTGCTCGTGGATCCGCAGCCGCTCGCGGTTCGCTTCTTCGGGGCCGCCGTCCATCGCGAGCGCGACGTGACGGATCTCGGTTTCGGTCGCAGAGATCGGCCGTAGCACGCGGAAGAACGCCATCGACAGCGCGAGATTCGGAAACAGATTCAGGTTGAAGCCGACGCCCATCAGCGAACGTACGATGCGCCGCACTTCGTCCGGCGTGTGCCGCTCGGCGAGCTTCGCGGCGAGCGGCGCAAAGCGCTCGGGCAACGGTGCGCCATCGTCGTCGTCGAGATCGACGAGCTCCGGCATCAGCACCGCGAGGCTGTGGCCGTTGCCGAGCGAACGGCAGAACGCGGCGTCGCTCGTCATGAAGCTCGTGATCGTGGCGGCCGTCTCGTCGTCGATCGACTTCATCCACGACTTGTGCACGACCGGGAAGTGATAGAGATCGGTCGTGTTCTCGAGCTGGATCTTCCAGTTGCCCTTGAAGCGGAACTTGTGTTCGCCGTTGGCCTTGATCGGATAGCCGGCGCCCTGCTTCATGAACAGGTCGATCCACGGCTTTGCGCCGCCGAGAAAGTCCTCGAGCGGCTCGATCCCGTCGTTGAAGCTCGCGAAGATCAGCCCCTGATACACGCCGACGCGCAGCTTCACGAGCGGCAGATCGCCCTTGTCGCACACGCCTTCGTAGCCGTCGCCGTACGGCAGCGCGCGCAGCGTGCCGTCGAGTGCGTACGACCAGCTGTGATACGGGCACGTGAAGCCTTTCGCGTTGCCCTTGTGCGCTTCGCAGACGGTCGCGCCGCGATGGCGGCAGCGGTTCTGCAGCACGTTCACTTCGCCGGTCTTGTCACGCACGACGATTACCGGCTGGCGGCCGATCGTCGTCGTGATGAAGTCGCCGGGGCGCGGCAATTCGCTATCGTGCGCGACCCAGATCCAGGTGCGGTAGAAGATGCGGTCGAGCTCGGCTTCGAACAGTGCCGGGTCGTGATAGAGCGCGGGTGCGATGCGGTCGGGTTGCGCGAGACCATGCAGCGCACGCGTGTCGATCGTCTGATACGGAATGTCGTTCATCGTCGTCGTGGGGAAAGAGTGCGAGGGACCGAGACGTCGGCATACGTGCCTCGGGCGGATCACGAAGCCAGTTTCGTCGCCGCCTGCGCATCGGTCAAATCGATCTAAAAACGGCAGTCGGATAAATCCCGTGGATAACGCGATGGGCCGCGTTCGCTGCGCGGCGACCATGCACGCGATTCATGACGGGCATTTTTGGCGGTAATTTGACCGCGATCGGGGGCCGCTCTTATCGTGGGTCGCACGCAGCATCGACTCGATCGCATGGCTGCCGCCGACTGCCGGTTCAGCAGGATCCCTGACATTCTTTTCGGAAACCTCCGATGAACTCATCCGCACCCACCTCGACGGTCACGCTATCCGTCTCCCGCCAAGCCGGCTCGGTTCGCCGTGCGGTCACGACCGCGGTGGTCGGACAAGCGCTCGAATGGTATGACTTCTTTCTGTACGGCACGGCCGCCGCATTGCTGTTCGGCAAGCTGTTCTTTCCGGTCGGCACCGATCCGTTGACCGGCACGATCGCCGCGTTCGGCGGCTTCACGGTCGGCTTCGTCGCGCGACCGATCGGCGGCCTGCTGTGCGGCCACATCGGCGACCGGTACGGCCGCAAGACCGTGATGATGCTGACGATGCTGACGATGGGCGTCGCGACCGCCGGGATGGGGTTATTGCCGACCTATCGCGAGATCGGGATCGCCGCGCCGATCGCGCTCGTGCTGCTGCGCGTGCTGCAGGGGCTCGCCGCGGGCGGCGAATGGAGCGGCAGCATCCTGTTGATCCACGAGAACGCGCCCGCCGAGCGGCGCGGTGCGCTCGCCGCGTGGAGCCCGTGCGGCGCCGCGTTCGGCTTCGTGTTGTCGACCGCCGCGTTTCTGCTCGTGCAGCGCTTGCCCGTTGCCGACATCGAAAGCTGGGGCTGGCGCATCCCGTTTCTCGCGAGCATCGTGCTGGTCGGCTTCGGCCTGTGGATGCGCCGCTCGGTCGGCGAAAGTGCGGCGTTCGAGCACGTGCGTTCCGAGCAGCACGCGAGCGCGGCACCGCTCGTCGACGTGCTGCGCGAGTGCCCGCGCGCGGTCGCGACCGTGTTCGGCTTGCGCTTCGGCGAAGGCGCGGTGTCGTACCTGCTCTTCTCGTTTTCGCTCGCCTACGGCAAGTTCATCGGTCTCGACGCGTCGTGGCTGCTGAGCGGGCTCGTGATCTCGATGCTGCTGATGATTCCGGTGACGCTCGCGGCCGGGCGGCTCACCGACCGGATCGGCCGCAAGCCGGTGTACCTGTTCGGCGCAATCGCCGTCGTGCTGATCGCTTACCCGTATTTCGTGCTGCTGCAGTCGGGCCGGTTCGAGTATGTGCTCGCCGCGCTGATCCTCGCGAACAGCGTCGCGATCGGGATTCTCGAAGGCGCGCAGCCCGCGTTCATCAGCGAGCTGCTGCCGGTGCGGCTGCGGTTCTCGGGGCTCGGCATCGGACGCGAGATCGCGTCGGTGCTCGGCGGCGGCCTGTCGCCGATGATCGCGACCGCACTGCTTGCGCACTACCGCAGCGCGGCGCCGATCGTCATCTATCTGATCGTGCTCGGCGCGATCACCATCGTCGCGACCTCTATCGCGCCGGAAACCTATCCGAAGGCGGCGCGCGACGCGCACCGCGTGCGCTGAACGCCGCTTGCCTCTTCGCTTTCCCTTCGTCAATTCAGGATCAGGACATCGCCATGCAAACTTCCACCGTCGTTCGCCCATTCGAGCCGGCCGCGCCTTCCGGGCTGGCGCCGCAAACCGACGACACGTCGCCGCTGCCGCTCGATGCGGTGATTGCCGAAGTCGAGCGGCGGCGCGACGAGTTCGACCGGCTGTCGCATGTGCCGCGCGACGTGATCGCGCTGATGAAGCGCGCGGGCATCTTCCGCGCCGGCACGCCGAAGCAGTTCGGCGGCGATGCGCTGCCCCCGCATGAGTTCGTCGCGATGCTCGAGCGGATCGCCGTCGCGGACGGCTCGGCCGCGTGGGTCGCCGCGTTCGGCTCCGCGAACACGTATCTCGCGGCGCTGCCGCTCGACACGCAGCGCATGATCTATGCGAGCGGGCCGGACCAGGTGTTCGCGGGCGGCCTCTATCCGCTGCAGCCCGCGCAACGCGTGCCGGGCGGCTATCGTGTGTCGGGGCGCTGGCGTTTCGCGAGCGGCTGCAAAGGGGCCGACTGGATCGGCGTCGGCATCGGCGGTGCCGCGGGCGAAGGCGGCGGCGCGCCGGGCAAGCCGTTCACCGCGGTGTTTCCGGCCGCCGAAGTCGAGATCGTCGAGAACTGGCGCGTGGTCGGCATGCAGGGCACCGGCAGCCA
>NZ_KV786743.1:14407-19586 GCF_001806955.1 Burkholderia sp. HMSC10F09 | reverse complement strand
GGTCGGCATGCAGGGCACCGGCAGCCACGACCTCGCGCTCGACGACACGTTCGTCGCCGATGCATGGACCTTCGTGCGCGGCGGCGAGCCGACCGTCGACGAACCGTTGTACCGCTATCCGGCCGTCGCGTATCAGGCGCAGGTTCATGCGGCCGTCAACGTCGGCCTCGCGCGCGCGGCGCTCGATCTGCTGACCGCGATGTCCGGCGCGACGAAGACCACGACGGGCGCGCCGCGCCTCGGCGACCGGCCGTACTACCGCGCAGGCCTCGCGAAGGCCGAGGCCGACTGGCGCAGTGCGCGCGCCTTTTTCTACGAGACTGCGGAACAGGTGTGGGCGTCGCTCGTCGCGGGTCGGCCCGTTTCGCCGTCGCAGGCGAATCTGCTGCGCCTGAGCGCGACGCATGCGGCACAGGTCTGCGCGAAGGTCGTGATGCAGGCCTATCAGCTCGCGGGAACGGCGGCGATCTACCGCGAAAACCGCCTGCAGCAGCTGGTGCGCGATTCGATCGTCGTCACGCAGCACGCGTTTCTCGGCGAAGCGACCTACGACGGCTCGGGCGCGCTGTTCGCCGGCGTCGATCCCGTCACGCCGTATCCGTGAACGCTGCCGCAATGCGTTTTGACGAACAGGAGCCATCCATGAATCATTCGACTCCCCTCGACGACGTCCGGCGAAACTTTCGCGAGGCGATGTCGCGCCTGCCGGCCGGCGTGAACGTCATCACGACCGACGGCGCGCGCGGCCGCTGGGGCATCACCGCGAGCGCGGTCTGCTCGGTGACCGATGCGCCGCCGACGATGCTCGTCTGCATCAACCGCGGCAGCCGCGCGCACGACATCATGCGCGGCAACGGGCGCGTCGCGATCAATCTGCTGCCGTCCGGGTGCGAGTCGATCGCGCAGGCGTTTGCCGGCATGACGCAAACGCCCGGCGACGCGCGCTTCGACGATACGCGCTGGGTCGACGGCGCGACCGGCGTGCCCGTGCTCGCCGACGCGAACGTCAGCCTGGAAGGGCACATCATCGACAGCAAGGCGGTCGGCTCGCATTCGGTGATGTTCGTCGAGATCGACCATATCGCGCTGCGCTCGCCCGGCGACGGACTGATCTATTTCGGCCGCGCGTTTCATCGGCTCGCGCATCCGCTTGCCGTGCACGCGGGGTGACGCATGGAGGTGTGCCTGTTCCTGATTGCCGAGCACGGCGACGACGACGCGCACGCGGCGTCGCCCGACGTCGCGCCGGCACCGGACGCGTTGCGCGGCATGCGCGGGCTCGCGCGATGGATCGTGCACCGGCCGGTCGCATTCGCGGCCGATCGCGCCGATCCGGTGCCGCGTCCGCGTTCGCCCGCATGCGTGCTGCAATGCTATTTCGACGATCTCGACGCACTCGAAGCGATGCTCGCGCCGGCCGGCGCGGCGCGCGCGTTCGTCGAACGCTGCGCCGCCGCCGGGCTGCGCGTCGCGCAGCAGGCGATGGCGGTGCGCCGCGTGCCGCTGGCCGGCACACGCGCGGGCGCGCAATGCTGCACGTACCTCGTCAGCTACGAGGGCGAGGCCGCGGACGCGAACGCGTGGCTGTCGCACTATCTCGACCATCATTCGCCGCTGATGGCGCAACTGCCCGGCATTCGCGAGATCGAGATCTATACGCGCATCGACTATCGAAGCGCGCTGCCGGTCCCGCGCGCGCGGGCCATGCAGCGCAACAAGGTCGTGTTCGACGATGCAGGCGCGCTGGCCGACGCGCTCGCATCGCCAGTGCGCGTGCTGATGCGCCGCGACTTCGAGGCCTTGCCGCCGTTTACCGGTGCGACGCCGCACTTCCCGATGGCGAGCCGCGTTTGTGAGATAACATGCGCCGAATAGCCCGCGCGCTGCGCGGCGCCGGCCGTCCGCGGTGACCTGCACGCGACACGGCGGCCGGCGCGCGGCGTCGCGCATCCTACCGGCGGTTCACGAGCGCCATGAACAAGTCCCATCCGGTCGTCACCGATCTCAATCTGCTGCGCGTGTTCCTCGCGATCTCGGAACTGCGCAGCCTGACCGCGGCCGGCGAACGGCTCGGGCTGACGCAGCCGGCCGTCAGTCACGCGCTGCGGCGGCTGCGCAATCTCTTCGACGATCCGCTGTTCGTGCGTACGCCGGCCGGCATGGCGCCGACCGATGCCGCGCGCCAGTTGCACGGGCCGCTGACGCGCGCGTTCGACATCATCGACCTCGCCGTGCAGCAGGTCGCGCATTTCGATCCGGCCACCGCGAGCCGCGTGTTCCGCATTTCGATGTCGGACATGTCGGAGTTCTACTTCCTGCCGCCGCTGCTCGCGAGGCTCGCGGAAGTCGCACCGGGCGTGCGCGTCGAGATCGCGAGCGCCGCTGTGGAAGCGGTCGGTGCCGCGATGCGCAGCGGTGAGATCGATCTCGCGCTCGGCTATGTGCCGGATCCGGGCCCCGGATGCGTGAGCGAGCCGCTCTTTACGGACGAGCACGTGTGCATGGTTCGTGCCGGGCATCCGCTGCGCAAGCGCACGCCGACGCAGGCCGACCTGGCCGCGCTGCGCTATATCTATGCGAGCAGCGACGCGACCGGGCACCGGATGGTCGAAACCTGGCTCGACGAGCTGCAGGTCGAACGCACCATCGTGCTGCGCCTGCCGCATTTCATCGTCGCGCCGGAGATCGTCCAGCATACCGATCTCGCGATCATCTTTCCGCGCAGCGTCGCGGAGCGCTTCAACCGCGGCCGCGCATTCCGGATCCTGCCGTTGCCGTTCGTGCTGCCGCCGATCGAAATCGACCTGCATACGCACGCGCAGTTTTCGGCGGATCCCGGTATCGCGTGGCTACGCGCGCTGATCGTCGACATGTTCCGCCGCCCGGTCGCGTAACGGCGCGCCGTGCGCCGGCCGCGCAGCCGTCGGTCGTCGCATCCGCTTCACTGATTTAGAATGCGTTCACGCATCAATTTGACGAATAGCGGAGGGTGCATGACGTCGGTCGATCATCTCGATCTGAACCTGCTGCGGGTGTTCCAGGCGATCGTCGAGGAACGCAACCTGACGAAGGCCGGCGAGCGGCTTGCACTGTCGCAGCCGGCCGTCAGCTATTCGCTCGGACGGCTACGCACGCTGTTCGACGATCCGCTGTTCGTGCGCACGCGCGCGGGCATGCAGCCGACACCCGTCGCACTCGAACTCGCGGGCATCGTCGGCAAGGCGCTCGACATGGTGCGCGTCGCGCTGCGCTATGCGGAGCGCTTCGATCCGGCGACGAGCACGCGCACGTTCCGGCTGTCGCTGTCGGATGCCGGCGAGATGGCGTATCTGCCCGCGATCTGCCGCGCACTGCGCGAGCGCGCGCCGCGCGTGACGCTCAGCGTGCAGCCGATGCCGGTCGAGGCGATCGAGGAAGCGCTGCGCGCGAGCCGGCTCGATTTCGCGATCGGCAATCTGCCGGAGCTGATGCCGCGCACGCGCCATCAGCTGCTGTTCGAGGAAACCTACGTCTGCATGACGGGCCGCCGGCGCGGATTGCCGAGCGGCGCGGCACTGACGCTCGAGCAGTTCGTGCGGGCCGCGCACGTCAACGTGAAGTCGGTCGAGCACAGCCATCACGCGCTCGACGACGCGCTGCGCGCGCAGAGCGTCGGCCGCAACGTCGCGCTCGAAGTGCCGCACTTCGTCGCACTGCCGGGCGTGCTGCAGGTAACGGACCTGTATGCCACGCTGCCGAAGCGGCTCGCGCAGATCCTGAACCGCGACAACGCGTTCCGGCTTTACGCGCTGCCGGTGCCGCTGCCGCCCGCCCCGGTGACGATGCACTGGCATGAGCATTTCCACGAGGACGAAGGCATTACGTGGATGCGTGCACTGCTTGCGGAGATCGTCGAACGCTTCGACGGCGCGTGACGCGCTCGCGGCCGCGCGCCGTTTATAGATCGAGCACGAGCACCGGCGAGCGCGCGCGCGACACGCAGCAGCAGATCACCGAATTGCTCGCGCGTTCGGCCTTGCTGAGGCAGTGATCGCGGTGGTCGGGCTCGCCGTCGACGACCGGCACCATGCAGGTGCCGCACACGCCTTCGCCGCACGACGTGTCGACTTCGATGCCGATACGCGCGAGCGCGTCGACGATCGACGTGTCGGGCGCGACGCGCACGGACTGACCGCTGCGTTGTAGCCGCACCTCGAAGCCTTCGGATGCGCTTGCGCTGGCGGCGTCGCTGGCGACAGCCGGTTCGGCCGCGAAGCGCTCGAGATGGATTGCGTCGTCCGGCACGCGCGTCGCGGCGGCGGCAATCACCGCGTCCATGAACGGCGCAGGGCCGCAGGTGTACACGTGTGCCTGCGCGTCGACCGATTCGACGCAGCGACCGAGTTCGCGCGCAAGCGCGTCGCGCTCGACGCCGTAATGGAACGTCACGTGCGATGCGAACGGTTCGGCCGACAGTTCGTCGACGAACGCCGCATGGTCGCGGCTGCGCGCGAAATAGTGGAGCCGGTAGCGGGCGCCGCGCTGCGCGAGCGCATACGCCATCGACAGCAGCGGCGTGATGCCGATGCCGGCTGCGATCAGCACGTGTTCGCTCGCGTCGTCGGCGAGCCGGAACAGGTTGCGCGGCGTGCCGATCGACAGCTCGGTGCCGACGCGGACGTCGTCGTGCAGCGAACGCGATCCGCCGCGCGACTGCGTTTCCTTCTTCACGGCGAACAGATAGCTGCCGCGCTCGTCGGGGCGGCCGCACAGCGAGTATTGGCGCGTGACGCCGGACGGCGCGGTGACGTCGATATGGGCGCCCGGTTCGTATGCGTCGAGCGGCTGGCCGTCGACGCGCGACACGCGGAAACAGCGGATGTCCTGCGCCGCGTCGATCAGCGCGTCGATCCGGACCTGGTGGCGATTGGCTTGCATGAGTCGATTCCGTGGGGATCGGGAAAGCCGGCGCGACACCCGTCGCGCCGTGATGCGATCGAGAATAGGGAGCGGCATCGCATGAATCAAATCGATTAAAAAACGATGCCCTAATCAATCGGATGGATAACTGGCGGGCGTGAGCGGGCTCAGCGCGCGGCGGAGCGAGGCGCGGCGATCGCGCCGGGCGCGCTATCGCCGGCGGGTGCGGCCGCCTGGACGTGGCCGCGCTCGCGCTCGAGGCTGCGGCGATAGTGGCGGC
>NZ_KV786743.1:0-14387 GCF_001806955.1 Burkholderia sp. HMSC10F09 | reverse complement strand
GATAGTGGCGGCAGCCGGCGCCGAGCAGCAGCGCTGCGAGCGCGGCCGCCGCGACGTTGACGATCGACATCGAGTGACCGACCGCCGCCGGCGCGCCGAACACGCGATCGGTGAACAGCGCGACGACGGTCGTGCCGATGCCGAGCGCGATCAGGTTCGAGACGAGCAGGAACAGCGCGGAGATTTGCGCGCGCATCTGGTTCGGTGCGAGCGTTTGCATCGCGGCGGTCGACGTCGGCATCGGAAACGACGCAAAGAACATCGCGATCACGAGCATGGCGAGCGACGCCGGCAGCGCGTCGAGCTGCGTGAACAGCGTGGCGGGCACGATCATGCACGCGGCGCCGATTGCGCCCGCGCGCATCGGCGCATCGACGCGGCCGCGACGCAGCAGCCAGTCGTTGAGCCAGCCGCCGCAGAATACGCCGGCCGTGTTCGCGACGAGCAACACGATGCCGAGCGTATAGCCGGCTTCGACGGCCGTCATCCCGAAACGGCGGATATAGAACGCGGGCGTCCAGCTGAGCAGGCAGTACAGCGTCATCGCATAGAACGAGAAGCCGAGATAGTGGCACGCGAACGTCGCGCGATGCGTGCCGACGAAACGCAGCGAATCACGCATCGATACGCGCCGCACGGCGCCGGAGCGGTCCTGCGCGAGCCCCTTGCGCTGCGGGTCGCGCACGGTCGCGACGAACAGCAGCGCGACGAGCAGGCCGGGCAGCCCGACGATCAGGAACGTGACCTGCCACGCATGCACCTGTCCGACGATCGGCAGCGTGAACGCACTCGCATGCTTGAGCAGCGCGATCACGTAGCCGCCGATCAGGAACGCGACGCCGCCGCCGATGAACGAGCCGAGCGAATACACGGCGATCGCGCGGCCGAGCTTCTCCTTCGGAAAGTAGTCGGCGAGCATCGAATAGGCGCCGGGGGACAGCGCGGCTTCGCCGACGCCGACCCCCATGCGCGCGACGAACATGTGCACGAAGTGCTGGCTGAGCCCGCACAGCGCGGTCGCGATGCTCCACAGCGCGATGCCGAGCGAGATGATGCGCGGGCGCGCATACCGATCGGCGAGATAGGCGACGGGCAGGCCCATCACGGCGTAGAACAGCGAGAACGCGAAGCCGTTCAGCAGACTGAACTGCGTATCGGTCAGATGCAGGTCGCGCTTGATCGGTTCGATCATCAGCACGAGCACCTGGCGATCGACGAACGAAAAGACGTACGCAAGCATGCAGATGACGACGACGTACCACTCGTACGTATAGCGCTTGCCGTCGGCAGCGCGGGGCAGGGATGCGGACATGCGGATTCTCCAGCAGCGGGCGAGGGGAATGCGCGGCGCCGGTCCCGCTGGCGGCCGCCGTCGCGGTGCGAAAAGGTCGAAACGGTCGAAAAGGTCGGGGATCGCACAATCGGACACGCAGCGTAGTCGGCCAATTTCGGTTGCCATAGCCGGAGTGACAGCGGCGCGACACGTACATTCACCGACGCCGATAAAGAAAACACCAGGGTCGCGCGCGCGGTGCACCGCGCGCGGCACGTCGGGCGGGGCGCACGCGCATCATGCGGCGCATCTATAAGCGTTATAGAGCGCGTTGCGTCGACGTCCGAAATTGTCGTTCCTAGACTCGGGCCGGTTTTGACCGATGCCGTTCGCCAGCGACTGCGAACGCGTTTCACACGATGCGTCGCATGGCATGCGTGCGCCGCACTTTCTACGGGACGACGAAGATGACTGATTCGAACGGGCGCGCCGGCAGGCTCGCCGTACTGCTGGCCGCGCTCCTCGCCAGCGCGGCGCTGCCGGCGGCTGCGCAATCGAGCGTGACGCTGTACGGGCGCATCGACACCGCGATCGAATACGCGAATGCGGGGCCGAACCATGTGGCCCGGATGGGCAGCGGCAATCTGTGGGCGTCGCAGTGGGGATTGAAGGGCGTCGAGGATCTCGGCGGCGGCTACGCCACGATCTTCAAGCTCGAAGACGGCTTCAACGCCGCCAGCGGCGCGCTGTCGAACCCGAACGCGCTGTTCGGTCGCGAAGCCTGGGTCGGCATCACGGGCCCGTTCGGCGGCGTGCAGTTCGGCGAGCTCTATACGATCCTGCACACGACGCTCGTCACGTACAGCCTGCCCGGCCTCGGCGCGGGGCTCGCATGGGGCAACGCGACGAACAACTTCGTCGGCCCGGCGTTTTTGCGCGTGCGCAACTCGCTGCGCTATACGTCGCCGCGCTACGCGGGCTTCATGCTGCGCGCGATGGCCGCACGCGGCGCGAACGGCGCGGCCGGGCAGCCGTCGACGCTTGGCGATACCTATGGCGCGGGCATCAACTACGTACGCGGCGGCCTGTCGATCGACGTCGACTACATGCAGCAGAAGTTCAGTCCGGTCGCCGCGTCGACGCTCGGTGCGACGAGTCGCGCCGCGAACGGCAACTACACGCTCGGCGCGATCTCGTACGACTTCCGCGTCGTGAAGATCGCCGCGCTCTATCTGCGGCATCGCGGCGGGTCGGACGTCGCGGCCGCGATCGATGCGCAGAGCGCGTATCCGCACAGCGACATCGTCGAACTCAGTGCGACGGTGCCGATCGGGCGCGCGTCGCTGCTGCTGAGCGCGGGCCATTACCGGAAGGTCGCGGACAGCGACGGCAATGCCGACTCGTACGGCATTCGCCTCGACTATCCGCTGTCGAAACGTACGGTGCTGTACACGGGCGCGGCGATGGTGCGCAATGGCGCGCATGCGCGCTTCGTCGTGAACGGCGCGGCGGGCGGCGGCGTCGCGGTCGCCGCAGCGGGCGCGACCGCGAGCTCGCTCGTCGCCGGCATCGTCACGTCGTTCTGAACGCATGGCGGCGCGCACGGGGGCGCAGCCCCGCGCGCTCACGCGCACGCGGGCGGCTGTGGCGCGAGCCATGCGTCGAACGGTGCGAGCGTGCCGATGCTGAACAGTTCGAGCAGCAGCGCACGCAGCCAGCGATGACCGGGATCGGCATCGAAGCGCCGGTGCCAGTACGCATTGACCGCCCATTCGCCGGCGCCGGCGACCGCGTGGAGCGTGCACGGCTGCTGCGCGGCGAACGTGAGCGCGATCGTCTCCGGCAGGATCAGCGCGTAGTCGCCGCGCTGCAGCAGCGCGGGCACCACCATGAAATCGGGCAGCGCCACGCGCACGCGCGGCATCAGACCGTGCCGGTCGAGCAGCTGCATCGATTGCGGATGCGAGGTGACGGCGACGAAGCGCAGCGTGTCGGGTGCATCGCCGTCGAGCACGAAATCGTCGGGCAGCGCGACGCGCCGCGCGGTGCGACGCGGCATCAGCAGTACGCAGCGTTCGTGCAACAGCGCGGTGCGCTGGAAATGGCTCGACGCGTCGGCGAAGTGACCGAGCGCGAAATCGATGCGGCCCGATTCGAGCGCGACGTTCAGCTGGCATTCATCGACGTGCAGCGTCTCGATCACCGCGCCCGGCGCGCGGCGCTCGAATTCGGCGAGCAGCGTCGGCAGGAAGGCGCTCGCCGCGAAGTCGCTCATGTGCAGCCGGAACACGCGCTGCGTCGTGTCGGGCGCGAAACGGCACCCTTCGTCGAGCACGTGCTGCAGGATCGCGAGCGCCTGATCGACCGATACGGCGAGCCGCTGGGCGCGCGGCGTCGGTTCGACACCGGTGCCGGTGCGCACGAACAGCGCGTCGCGGAACATCAGCCGCAGCCGGCCGAGCGCATGGCTCACGGACGGCTGCGTGACGCCGAGCTGCAGCGCCGCGCGGCCGACGTGCCGCTCCGCGTAGACGGCGCGAAACGTCTTCAGCAGATTCAGATCGAGGTCCTGCACGCGCAATCCGTCGCACGCGTCTGCATCGGTCGGCGGCGGGCGGCCGGGAACGGAAGGCGTCATCGCGGTTGCCTCGCAGTGACGGAAGGCGGATGGCCGTAACGCCGCGCATACGCCTTCGCGAAATGACCGAAACCGTGAATGCCGTGCGCGAGCAGCACGTCGGTCACGCTGCGCGCGTCGCCGCGTTGCAGCGCCGCGTGCACGGCGGCGAGCCGGCGTTCGCGTACGTACGCGGCCGGCGTGGTGTTCAGGAAGGTGCGAAACGCGTGCTGCAGCGTGCGCGGCGCGACGCCCGCGACGCGCGCCAGGGCGGCGAGCGCGAGCGGCTCGCCGAGATGCGCATCGACGTGCGCGCATGCGCGGCGCACCGGCGCGGGCAGCGGAGGCGTGCCGCGCACGAGCGCGTCGCTGTACGAATGCGGCAGATGCGTGAGCAGCAGCGACATCAGCCACGCGCTGAGATCCGCGCGGAACGTCGCCGCGGCCGCGCCGAGTGCGGGCTGCGTACCGAGCCGGCACAGATAGTCGAAGGTCGGTAGCACGAGCGCGGCGCCGGCGCGGTGGCGGCCCGCATCGACTTCGAACTGGAGCGGCCGCGCGAGCGTCGTGCCGAGCATGTCCTGCAGCTTGCGTTCGAGCGCGCGGCGTTCGAGCCGCAGCACGAGGTTGCGGCAATCGCGGCTCGTGCGCAGCCGGCTCGCGCGCGCCGGCGACGACACGGTCAGTTCGCCGGGCCCCGCGTGCACGATCGCTTGTCCCGCCTGCAGTTCGCACCTGCCCGACAACGTCAGCCGGAACAGGAAGTGGTCGGCATCGTCGCCGAAGTCGATACGCGTCTCGCGGCCGTAGCAGAGCTCGAGCAGCGCGCCATGGTGCAGCGGCACCTCGTACAGCTCCGCGTGAAACGGATCGCGACCATGTGCGGCCATCCGGTGCGGGCCGAGCCGGTGCGCGACCGCGCGTTCGACTTCGTCGGGTGCATGCAGCGTGCCGAGCCGGTTCGGTGCGTGTCGGGAAAGGGCGATGTCCATACGCGGGCCTCGTGTCGGGTAGGGCTGCGCAGCGGCCGGCTGCACACGTACGCGATTGCGTTGCGCGATCGGGCGCGCCGTTGCGCGTTTTGAAGCGACGCGGCACGGGCGGCCGCGTAGTCTCGGAACCACTCATTCACCGGGAGACGACGATGAAGGTTTGTGTACTGGGCGGCGGCCACGGGTGCCATGCGGCCGCGATCGATTTGTTCGAGAAGGGGCACGATGTCGCGTGGTGGCGGCGCGATCGCGCGCCGCACGCGCGACTGCGCGCGCTCGGCGCGCTGACGGTGACGGACGCGCGCGGCACGCGCACCGTGCCGGTCGACGACGCGCGCGGCGCGATTCGCGCAACCGACGATCTCGGCGCCGCGCTGCGCGGCGCACAGCTCGTCGTCGTGCCGTTGCCCGCGACATCGCACGACGCGCTGGCCGCCGACGTCGCGCCGCTGCTCGAGGACGGCCAGGTCGTGTTCCTGCCGCCCGGCACGTTCGGCAGCTTCGTCTTCGCGCGTGCGGCGGCGCGCGCGGGCAACCGTGCACGCTTCGCCTTCGCGGAGACGGGCACGCTGCCGTATCTGGTGCGCAAGCATGGCGACGGCAACGTCGTGATCAGCGCGTATGCGACGCGCCTGCCGACGGGCGTGTTTCCCGCGCGCGAGGCAAGCTGGGCGTTCGACGTGCTGCGCGCCGGCTATCCGTCGGTCGAGCCGCTCGACGACGCGCTGTCCGGCGCGCTGATGAATGCAGGGCCGGTGATCCATCCGCCGCTGATCCTGATGAATGCGGGGCCGCTCGAACACTTTGATGCGTGGGACATCCACAACGAAGGCACGCAGCCGTCGATCCGCGCGGTGACGAACGCGCTCGATGCGGAGCGGATCGCGGTGCGCGAGGCGCTCGGCTATCGCGCGCCGTACTTTCCGCTCGCGGATCACTACGCGGCCGACGGCGACGAATGGATGTACGGACGCGGCGCGCACGGCAAGCTGACCGACAGCGGCGACTGGCGCGAGAAGATCGATCTGCGCGCGCATCGCTACATGCTCGAGGACACGCGGCTCGGCCTGTCCTTCCTCGTGTCGTGCGGACGCTGGGCCGGCGTGCCGACGCCCGTCGCACAGGGGCTGCTCGCGATCGCCGGCGCCGTGGCCGCGCGCGACCTGTATGCGGAGGGCCGCACGCTGGAGCGGCTCGGGCTCGCGGCGCTGTCGCGCGACGCGATGCGCACGCTGCTCGAGACGGGAGACGCCGCATGATGCCGGCCGCCGAACTGACGCGCGTGCATGTGCTCGGTGCGGGCCGCATGGGGCAGGGCATCGCGCTCGCCTTCGCGTTCGCGGGGCTCGAGGTGACGCTGATCGACTTCAAGGCGCGCGATGCGGCGGGCCGGCTTGCATTCGACCGGCGTACGCGCGACGAACTCGCACGGCCGCTGCACGCGCAGGTCGCGCTCGGCCGCATCGATGCCGCGCAGGCCGACGCCGCGCTCGCGCGGATCGCGCACGTCGCGCGCGACGGCGCGGCCGACGCGATCCGCGATGCGCAGGTCGTGTTCGAGGCGCTGCCCGAAGTGCTCGATGCGAAGGCCGACGCGTTGCGCTGGCTCGAAGCGCATGTCGATGCCGATGCGACGATTGCGTCGACGACGTCGACGTTCGTCGTCACCGAACTGCAGCGCGACGTCGCGTGGCCGGCGCGTGTGCTGAACGCGCACTGGCTGAACCCGGCGCTGCTGATGCCGCTCGTCGAGATCAGTCGCAGCGACGCGACCGCGCAGCACGTGGTCGACGAACTCGCCGCGCTGCTGGTGCGGATCGGCAAGAAGCCGGTGATCTGCGGGCCGGCGCCCGGCTATATCGTGCCGCGCATCCAGGCGCTCGCGATGAACGAAGCCGCGCGGATGGTCGAGGAAGGCGTGGCGAGCGCGGCGGACATCGATACCGCGATCCGCACCGGCTTCGGCCCGCGCTTCGCGGTGCTCGGCCTGCTCGAGTTCATCGATTGGGGCGGCTGCGACATCCTCTATTACGCGTCGACGTATCTGGCGGGCGAGATCGGGCCGCGCTTCGCTCCGGCCGACGGCGTCGTGCGCAACATGAACGCCGGCCGCGACGGCGTGCGCACGGGTGCCGGGTTTCACGACTATGCGGACGTCGACGTCGCCGCCTACATGCGGCAGCGGCTCGGCGAGTTCGCGCGGCTGCTCGAGCATCTCGGGCTGGCACCGACGTTCGACGGCGCGCGCCGTCGCGAGGATACGAGCGCATGAGCGGCCCGCCGCGCGGTCGACGCGGCGGATACGACCGCCGCCGCGCACGACCGGCGGCCGCGCGGTCACGCGTCGCCGCCGCGCGCGTCAGCCGCGCGCACGACGTGCGTCTCGCGCATCGCGCACAGCGTCGCGACGGTCACGAGCCCGAGCGCGACGAGAAACAGCGAGACGGGCCAGGACGCCTGATAGCGCTGCAGCAAGGCGGTTGCGATCAGCGGCGACATCCCGCCCGCGAAGATCGACGCGACTTCATGACCGAGCGCGACGCCCGAGTAGCGCACTTCGGTACTGAACAGCTCGCCGACGAGCGCCGGCAGCGTGCCGATCATCGCGCCGTGGCTGACGGCCGTGCACACCGTCAGCGCGAGCCAGACGAGCGGCGTCACGCGCGTGTCGAGCAGCCAGAAGAACGGAAATGCGCAGGCGACGAGGCCGAGCGCGCCGATCAGGTAGACGGGCTTGCGGCCGATCCGGTCGGACAGCCGGCCCCACGCGAGCATCGCGCCCATCTCGACGATCATCGCGATCATCACGCCGGTCAGCATCACGCCGTTCGGGATGCCGACGTATTTGCCGTAGACGAGCGAGAACGCGAGGAAAATGTACGCGCCGCCGTTCTCGGCCACGCGCAGGCCCATCGCGAGCAGGATTTCCTTCGGATGACGGCGGATGCACTCGACGATCGGCAGATGCGCATGCGCGCCGCGCTTGCCGGCCTGCTCGTAGTCGCGGCTTTCCGGCAGGTGGCGGCGAATGTAGATGCCGATGGCGAAGATCGCGATGCTCGCGAGGAACGGCAGCCGCCAGCCCCACGTCATGAACATGTCGTTCGGCAGCGTCTGCGCGGCGAGAAACGCGGCGGACGACAGCACGAATCCGCCGCCGACGCCGAGCTGGCTCCATGCCGCGTAGTAGCCGCGCTGCTCGGGCGGCGCGTTCTCGCTGATGATCAGCACGCCGCCGCCCCATTCGCCGCCGGACGCGATGCCTTGCAGCAGGCGCAGCGCGACGAGCGCGGCCGGCGCCCAGATGCCGGCCTGCGCGTAGGTCGGCAGCAGCCCGATCGCGAACGTCGACGCGCCCATGATCAGCAGCGTCCAGACCAGCGACGCCTTGCGGCCGTAGCGGTCGCCGACATGGCCGAACACGATGCCGCCGAGCGGCCGCGCGACGAAGCCGAGCGCGAACGCCGCGAACGCGGCGAGGCTGCCGGCGAGCGGCGACGCGCCGGGCGGAAAGAACACGTGGCCGAACACGAGCGCCGCGGCGGTGCCGTACACGAAAAAGTCGTACCACTCCATCGCGTTGCCGGCGACGGAGGCGATGACGATCCGGCGAAGCTGCCGGTCGGCGAGCGGCCGGGTGGCGCTCGGGGACTGCACGGTGTCGGTTGAATACATGGCGGACTCGGGTGGGGAACGCGAATGCGTGCCGTCTCGGAACCGGTGCGGCACTCGCGACGAGTGTTGTCGGCGCTGCCGCTCCGGTCAAATCCGCAAAAAAAGGGGAGTGTCATCACTCCGGCAAATGATGGTCGCGCCGCACGCGGCCGGGCCCGCACGCGGCGTGTCGGTCACCGCTCGATCTGCCGGTTCCAGCGCGTATCCCACTGCGCGCGGTGCGCGTTGATCGCGGTCCAGTCGACCACCGTCACCTTGCGCACCAGATCGTCGATGTTGCCGAGGCTCTGCTGCATCGCGGCCGGCATCTTCGCGAGCCGGTTGGTCGGAATCTGCTTGCCGGCCTCGGCCGCCTTCGTCTGCGCGGGCGCGGACAGCAGGAACTGCGCGAGCTTCTGCGCGAGCTGCGGGTCCGGATTGTTGGCGACGACGCAGAGGTCGACGAGCAGCAGCACCGGCCCTTCCTTCGGGTTCGCGTACGCGACGGGAATGCCCTTGTCCTGCAGATCGCCGACGCCGGTCGGCGTGAGCGGGAACAGGCCGGCTTCGCCGGTCTGCACCATCTCGGAGATCTTTGCGGAATTCGGGATGTATTCGACGACGTTCGGGCCGACCGTGCTCGCCCACTTGCTGAAGCCCGGCTCGACGTTCTGTTCGCTGCCGCCGAGCAGCCGGTTGATCGCGAGGAAGCCGTGCAGCCCGAACGTGCTGCTCGACGCCGACTGGAACACGACCTTGCCCTTGTACTTCGGGTTCGCGAAATCCATCCACGAGGTCGGCGGCGCCCAGCCCTTCTCCGCGAACAGTTTCTTGTTGTAGGCGATGCCCGTCATCCCGAGCTGCACGCCCGCGCCGACGTCGTCCTTCATGCGCGCGAACGGGTAGAGCTCCTTCAGCACCGGCGAATCGTCGAGCTTCTGGCACACGCCGAGGCTGACCGCGCGCGCCATCACGCCGTCGTCGAGGAACGCGACGTGGATCTGCGGCTTGCTGCGGTTGGCGAGCAGCTTCGCGAGCACGTCCGACGACGTGCCGGGCACGACGACGACCTTCACGTTGTTGGCCTTCTCGAAGTCGGGCAGCACCTGGCTCGTGTACGCCTTTTCCATCGGGCCGCCGTTCATGCCGACGTAGATCGTTTTCGTTTGCGCGAACGCAGGCGCGGACGCGGTCGCGCTTGCGATGCAGAGCGCGGCGGCCGCCGCGATCGTTCCGGTCAGTTTCATCGTTGGGTCTCCTGTTGACGACAAGGGATGGTCGGTTCGGCTTGCGGCGCGAAGCGGCCGATCGAAAACGCATCGAGCGGCGTGACGGTTTCGCCGGTCGTCACGAGATCGGCGAGCACGTCGCCGACACCGGGCGCGAGCAGAAACCCGCCGCCCGAAAAACCGAACGCGTGCAGCAGCTTCGGCGTCGTGCGGCTCGCGCCGACGATCGGGTTGTGGTCGGGCGTGCAGCCTTCGACGCCGCTCCACGTGCGGATCAGCAGCGCGTCGCGCAGTGCGGGCAGCAGCGCGCATGCGTCTCGCATCACGGCGCGCGTCGTGTCGACGGACGGCTGGCCGAACTCGCCGTCGCCGTGTCCGCGTCCGCCGCCGATCACGCAGTTGCCGCGCGCGACCTGCCGCGCATAGACGCCGCCGCCGTAGACGCCGAGGTTGTGCTCGATGAACGGCGGCAGCGGCTCGGTCACCCACATGTTCGGGTAGATGGGCTCCATCGGCACCGCTTCGCCGAAGCGTGCGGCGATCGCGTTGGCCCAGGCGCCGGCCGCATTGACGAGCCAGGTCGACGTGCAGGCGCGGCCGGGCGCGTGGATCCGAAAGCGCGTGCCGTCGTGCCGGACGTCGTCGACCGGCGTGTGCTCGAATACGTCGGCGCCGGCTGCGCGCGCCGCACGCGCGAAGGCCGGCGACACGATGCGCGGGTTCGCGTGGCCGTCGGTCTCGCAGAGCGAACCGCCGAGCGCCGCGCGGCCGAGCCACGGATAGCGGCGGCGGAACGCGTCGCCGTGCATCACGTGCAGCGGCAGCCCGTGTTCGGCCGCGAGCGCCGCGTAGGCGTGGAGCGCCTCGAGATCGGCGTCGCTGCGCGCGAGCCGCAGGTGGCCCGACACGACGAATTCGCCGTCGATGCCGATCCGTTCCGGCAGACGATCCCAGATGCGCCGTGCGCGCAGCGCGAGCGGCAGCTGTTCGGCGGGACGGCCCTGGCAGCGCACGCCGCCGTAGTTCACGCCGCTCGCCTGCGCACCGCAGTCGCGACGCTCGAACAGCGCGACGCGCAGCCCGCGCCGCGCGAGCGCGAGCGCGGTCGATGCACCGACGAGGCCGCCGCCGACGATCGCGACGTCGTAATGACCGGTCTCACTCATCGCGCGCCTCGTCGGGAATCGCGACGACGTCGTCGCCGGCAAGTGCCGCCGCGATCGGGAACGGCTTCACGGGCGGTTGCGCGCGCAACCGGCCGACGTCCGCGAGAGGCCGGCCGGTCTCGGCCGCCAGCACGAGCGCGGCGGCATCGCCGCACATGCGGCCCTGGCAGCGCCCCATGCCGGCGCGCGTCAGCGCCTTCAGGCGGTTCAGCTCGGTCGCTTCGCCGCCGCGAATGCAGCGCCGCAGCGTGCCGGCGTCGATTTCCTCGCAGCGGCACACGATCGTGTCGTCCGGGCACTGTGCGGCCAGTGCGGGGGGCGGCGCGAACGCCGTTTCGAGGCCCGCGCGGAACGCGCCGATGCGTGCCAGCGTGCGCTCGAGCGTCGCCGCATCGGGCTTGCCGGCTGCGCGGTGCGGCGGCGCGACGATCCCGGCATCGTCGAGCAAGGCGAGCGCCGCGCGTCGTCCGGACGCCTCGGCCGCGTCAGCGCCCGCGATGCCGGCACCGTCGCCTGCGACGTAGAGGCCGCGCACCGACGTGCGTCCGGCTGCGTCGCGCTCGGGCAGCCAGGCGCGATTGAGCGGGTCGAAGCGGAACCGGCAGCCGGCGAGATCGGCGAGCTGCGTTTCCGAACGCAGCCCGAAGCCGAGGCCGATCGCGTCGCAGTCGATCGTTCGCCGCGCGTCGCCGCGCGCGGCGCGCCACGCGAGCGCGGCGACGTGCCGCTCGCCGACGATGCGCTCGAGCGTGACGCCCGTTTCGATCGCGACGCCGTGCGCGCGCAGCCAGCCGATGTAATAGAGCCCCTTCGCGAACGTCGACGGCAACCGCAGCAGTGCGGGCGCGCCGGTGAGCTGGCGGCGCAGCGGGCTCGTGTCGAGCACGGCGGCGACCTGCGCGCCGGCCTTCGCGTACTGATACGCGACCAGATACAGCAGCGGCCCGGTGCCCGCGAACACGACGCGCCGGCCGATCGCGCAGCCCTGTGCCTTCAGCGCGACCTGCGCGCCGCCGAGCGTGTAGACGCCCGCGAGCGTCCAGCCGGGCACCGGCAGCATGCGGTCGGTCGCGCCGCTCGCGACGATCAGATGCGAGTACGGCACGGTCGTCTCGCGGCCGTCCTGCAGCGTGTCGACGCGGCCCGCGCCGCACGCCCACGCGAGCGTGTTCGGCCGGTAGTCGACGTGCGGCAGCAGCGCGGCCATCGTCCGGTGCACGGCATCGGCCTTCGCGGCATCGAAGCCGTACAGCGCGCGCTTGCCGCGCACGAACGCGCCGTCCGCCGGCGGCTGCCGATAGATCTGGCCGCCCCAGCGCGCGTTCTCGTCGATCACCACAGGGCGCAGCCCCGCGTCGACGAGCGCTTCGGCCGCGCGCACACCGGCCGGCCCCGCGCCGACGATCACCGGTCGCAGCGCGTCCGTCATCGTGCGTCTCCGGTGGCGGCCGGCGGCGCGCCGGTGACGATCCGCATGCCTTCGACGAGCGGCGTCGAGCACGCGCGCACGCGCGCGCCGGCCTCCGTGCGCACCCAGCAGTCCTGGCACGCGCCGATCAGGCAGAAGCCCGCGCGCGGCCGGCCGCCGAATTCGCTGACGCGCACGCGACGCTGCGCGACGAGGATCGCGGTGAGCACGGTGTCGCCGGCGAGCGCATGCGCGGGCCGGCCGTCGAGCGTGAACGCGATGCGCGCGCGGTCGCGTTCGGCGAGGCGCACGAACTGGGCGCCGTCGTCCGCGGCATCGAGGGAACGGGAAGCGGGAATGGACATCAGTGTTGGCCGATCAGGATGCGGTTCAGGCCGTAGACGCGATCGAGCAGCAGCATCGCGCCGGCGGTAATGAAGATGACGAGCGTCGATACCGACGCCATCATCGGATCGATCGATTCGGTCGCGTACATGTACATGCGCACCGGCAGCGTGACCGTCTGCGGCGACGTGACGAAGATCGACATCGTCAGCTCGTCGAAGCTGTTGATGAACGCGAGCAGCCAGCCGCCGGTGATGCCGGGCACGATCATCGGCAGCGTGATGCGGCGAAACGTCGTCCACGGATCGGCGCCGAGCGAGCACGCGGCCTGTTCGACGCTGCGGTCGAGGCCGGCGACCGACGCGAGCACGAGACGCATCACGAACGGCGTGATCACGATCATGTGCGCGACCACGAGCCACGCGAACGAGCCCGTCGCGCCGATCAGCGCGAAAAACCGCAGCAGCGCGATGCCGAGCACGAGGCCGGGAATCACGAGCGGCGACAGCAGCAGCCCGTTCAGGAACGCGCGGCCGGGAAACGTCGCGCGGCCGATCGCGAGCCCGGCGGGCAGCGCGATCGCGAGCGACAGCGTCGCCGAGGCGAACGCGAGCTTCACGCTGTTCGCGAACGCGGTGACGAAGTCGGGGTAGTCGAGGATCGCGCGGAACCAGCGCAGCGACAGGCCGTGCGTCGGCAGCGTCAGCGTTTCGTCGGGCGTGAAGGCGACCAGCACGACGATCGCGAGCGGCGCGAGCACGAACAGGATCACGAGCGTATGGAACGCGAGCGCGAACGGGCCGTTCTTTCTCATCGGGAAGCGCCTCCGAGGCTGCGCGCGTAGCGGCGTTCGAGCACGCGGTAGTAGGTGAGCATCACGACGAGGTTCGCGACGAGCAGCAGCACCGCGATCGTCGCGCCGAGCGGCCAGTTCAGCGAGCCGAGGAATTCGTCGTAGACGGCCGTTGCCGCGACCTTGAGCCGGCGTCCGCCGAGCAGGCCGGGAATCGCGAACGCGCTCGCCGACAGCCCGAACACCATCAGGCTGCCCGACAGCACGCCGGGCATCAGTTGCGGCACGACGATGCGGCGCAGCGTCGTGAACGGCGACGCGCCGAGCGACAGCGCCGCGTATTCGGTTTGCGGATCGAGCCGCTGCAGCGCCGTCCAGACCGGAATCACCATGAACGGCAGCATCACGTGCACGAGCGCGATCACGATCGCGAACGTCGTGTATTCGAGCTTGTACGGGCCGAGGCCGACGAGCGCGAGCGTGCGGTTCACGAGTCCGCCCGTGTTCAGCAGCATGCTCCAGCCGAATGCACGCACGACGACCGATACGAGCAGCGGCGCGAGGATCGCGAGCAGGAACATCGAGCGCCACGGGTCGCGCATTTTCGACAGCACGTAGGCTTCGGGCGTGCCGATCGCGACGCAGATCGCGGTGGTCAGCGCCGCGATGCCGAACGTGCGCGCGAAGATCGTATGGAAGTAGGGCGAGCCGAGCACTTCGGCGTAGTTGCCGAACTGGAACGCGGCGATCGGGCCGGTGGCCGGGTCGAAGCGGTAGAACGTCAACGCGAACGTCATCGCGAGCGGCACGAGCACGAGCGCGGCGAACAGCGCGAACGCCGGCGCGCACATCAGCCACAGCGGCGCATGCGCACGCCAGCGCGCGCGCCATGCGCGGCCGGCGGCCGCGC
>NZ_KV786742.1:0-5841 GCF_001806955.1 Burkholderia sp. HMSC10F09 | reverse complement strand
CGCGCGACGCGGCCCGTCGTGCGCGCGCGGCGCCGGCAGCCGCTGCAGTACAATGCGAGCCGTTCGATCGACGGGGACGCGATGACCGGCTCAGATTCACCTACTGCCCGGCCCGGGCGCGCGCTGCCGCCGCCCAGCGCGACGGTGCCGATTTCGCTCGTCAACGGCTTTCTCGCGAGCGCCGGCGTACAGCACGATATCGTCGAGCGCTACCTGCGGGAGGCCGGCATCCCGGCCGAGCTGCGCAGCGAGCCGCACGCGCGTGTGACCGAGGAGCAGTTCTCGACGCTATACCGCACGCTCGCGATCGAGCTCGACGACGAGATGCCCGGCATCTTCTCGCGCCCGTTGCGCGGCGGCACGCTCAAATATCTGTGCCTGAGCCTGCTCGATGCGCGCAATCTCGAAACCGCGCAGCATCGCTTCGGCCAGTTCTTCCATATCCTGCTCGACGATTTCTTCGTCGAGTCGAAGCGCGACGGCCTCGTCGCGCAGGTGCTGCTGCGGCCGAATCCGGCAGTCGGGCCGATCGGCGCGCTCGGCCAGGAACTGATGCTCAAGCTCGTGCACGGCGTGTGCTCCTGGCTGATCGGACAAAGGATTCCGCTGCTGCAGATCGAGTTCGCGTGTCCGCGGCCGCGCCACGCGGTCGATCATCTCTATTTCTTCTCGGGGCCCGTGCAGTTCGACTGCGAGCGCACGCTGATGCGCTTCAGCGCCGACTATCTGGACGCGCCGATCCGGCAGAGCAAGCGCAACCTGCGCAAGTTCCTCGCACGCGCGCCCGGTGACTGGATCTTCGAGACGTTCAGCGAGCAGCGCGTCTGTCACCGCGTGCGGCAGTATTTGTCCGAGGCATTGCCCGATCTGCCGGTGATCGAACAGGCGGCCGAGCATCTGCATTGCTCGGTGCGCACGCTGAGCCGCCATCTGGCCGCGGAAGGCACGACGTTCCAGGCGCTCAAGGACGAACTGCGGCGCGACATCGCGATCCAGCGGCTCACCGACACGCAGGACACGATCGCGGCGATCGGCGCCGATATCGGCTTCGACGATCCGAGTGCGTTTCATCGCGCGTTCCGGCACTGGACGGGGAGTACGCCGGGGACGTATCGGCGGCGCGCTTAGCGTGTGGGGACGCGGTGGTGGTTTGCGCGGCGCGCGTCCCATAACCGGCTCCGTTCGGGCTTCGCTTCCCATGGACGGCATCCATCGACGGATCCCATAGGCGGCTTCCTTTGGGGATGGGGGCGGAAAGGCGCGATGATGGGGGCGATCGCGGATGTCGCGCGCGGTGCGGGGATGCGTGCTGCTGCGTGACGAACCCTGCCGTTTTCGAACCAGGCCGCGGCTGCATGCGGACGCGCAGCGGTGCATTATCTCGATCTTCGGCGATGCAAACGCCACCCCGGACCCGCCATGCCCAACTTCCTGACTTTGCTGCGTCCTGTTGTTGTCGCTTCACGCCGTCTGCGCATGCGCGGAGGATGGCACGGCCGATACGACGTCTCCCCGCGGCTGTTCCCGGTCTGCGCGACCGTATTCGACACGCGCTGCGGACTGCTCGATCGCCGCGGCAAATGGGCGATCGAACCCAGGTACGGTCAGTTCTTCGCGAGCGACGGCTATTGGGTCGTCACGACACCGGCCGGCCGCGCGGGCCTGCTCGACACGGCCGGCCGCTGGCTGATCGAGCCGTCCTTTCGAGACATCGGCCGCTTCCGCGACGGCCTCGCTCCCGCGTCGCAGTTTGCGGATGGTCGTTACGGCTATATCGATCCGAAAGGCAGCTGGGTCATCCCGCCGCGTTTCGAAACCGCGGGCGCATTCAGCGAAGGTGTGGCGGCGACGAGCGTGCCGGCCGGCGGGAATTCGCAAGCGACGTACATCGATCCGCACGGGCGGCAGGCCGTGTCGGGCACGTACGCACGAGCTGGCGCGTTTCATTTCGGGGTTGCACAGGTCGATCGCGGGCTCAACGACAGCTATGAGACGGCGCTGATCGATAGAACCGGCCGGCTGATCGTCCCGTGGGGGCACCGCTACGATTTCAGACCGGTGATGCGCGATCGCATTATCGAATCGGGACCCGCACCCAATGGGCTGGTCCTGCGCGACGCTGCCGGCAAGGTGCTGTTCACGGCCGAGAGGCGCAGCGGCGAGCCGTCGGAGGGCCGCATGTTCTATTCGCAGGACGGCTCGGGCATGGGGCTGCTCGACATCGCGTCCGGCAAGCCGATCGTGCAGCCACGGCCGGATTGGCGCAGCGTCTACGGTGCGTCGACCTTCTCCGACGGCCTCGCGTGGATTTGCACCGCGGATTGCACGGACCGGCGCCGGCTTGCGCTGGTGGACCGAGACGGCCGGACCGTGTTGCCTCCGGCTCTCTATGAACAGGTGTGGCCGTTCGTGAACGGCGCGGCGCTCGTCAAGTATCCGGGGAAAGCGTGGCAATTGATCGACCGGCAGGGCCGCACCGTGATGCCGCCGCGCTACGAAGGCATCGTAGAGCCGGCATGGGAATCGAGCGCTCAGACGCCGCGGATTGGCGATATCTGGCGCATCACCGACAACGAATCCGTGCATGATCTGCGCAATAGCGTGTGGATCGACACGCAAGGCCGTCTGCTCGCCCGTGTCGAGACGCTGGATTGCGGCATCCAGGCGGTGCGCGACGGCAAGGGCGACACGATCTGGCCGCGCGACGTCGAGGCGGCCTGCGCGGTTTATCGGCAGGACCACGGCACGTCGGGCGCGGCCGCGGCGCCGGTGTCGCCCGACCGGATCGCCGCAGTCAGGCGAGCGCAGGCGCGAGACGCAGTCGACTCGCGGCAGGATGTGATGCAGCGCGAGGCGGGCCGGACCGACGACGGCCCGCTGGCCGCGATGCTGGGCGGCCCGCCAGCGGACCTGTGGCGCGACGCGCGCTGGCAGCACGGCCCGAGCCGCGTGCGCGTCGGCGATCTGGCGTCCGTGTCGGTGCCGGCCGGTTTCCGGTATCTGTCCCCGGACGCCGTGCGCAGCCTGCGCGGCCCGCTGATCAAGGCGGGCTGGCTGGCGGCGAACGTCGATCTCGATGCCATGCCTCGTGCGCTGCTGGTGCCGGACAACGCGGTCTGGGCGATGAGCGTGGTGCTTGCGCGCCAGGGACACGTGCCGGTCGATCAGGCGCGACTGGACCCCGAAGTGCTGCGGAAAACGATGGAGGCGCGCAGCACAAACATTCTGAGTCAGCTTCACGAATCGCGGCCGACCCTGCACCACGTCGAGTGGATACGCACGCCGAGATGGGATCCGGCCGCACATCGGCTGGACTGGATTTACAACGACTTCGCGCTGGGCGGTTCGACCGGCAACACGTACTACCTGACCTCCGTCACGCTGGGGCGTCGCGCGACGGTCGGCATGCAGGTCGTGCTCGGCGGCGCGGGCGCGCAAAGTATCGAACGCGCCGTGCGAGACGACTTCGACGCACTGATCAAGGGCGTGTCGTTCGATGCCGGCGAAACGTATGCCGACACGACGTCGGGCGACGAAATCTCGAAGATTTCACTGGACGAGTATGTGACCGGTCCGCCGACACCCGAGGAAATCGCTGCGCCGGCGAAGTTCGCGCAGGCGCGGGAGCGCGAGTTCTGGCACACGCTATGGGCGCGCATCCTGCCGCTGCTCGGTCTGGCGGCGATCGCGCTGGCCGCGACGCGCAAGCGCGACAAGCGATCGGACGGGGATCGATCCCGGGATTCGTGACGCTCGCCGGGGCGCGTCCAGACCACTTTTCCACCCCTCCGCCGCGCGTCGCGTGGCCCGTTTTGTCACTAGGTGGGCCGGATATGACAATAAGGATTCGGGGCTTCGGCGTTAGGATGGCTCGCAACGTCGCCCGGATCTGGCCAGTTTTGCCGTATCGAGCCCCGTGGCGCATCTCATTCACCGCCTGATTGGAATACGACCATGAGCTATACCGCCCCCGTCAAGGACATGCTGTTCGTGCTGAAGGAACTGGCCGGCATCGACGCCGTCGCGCAGCTGCCGGGTTTCGAGGATGCCGGGTACGACACCGCCCAGGCGGTGCTCGAAGAGTCCGCGAAATTCTGCGGCGAGGTGCTGGCGCCGCTGAACGTCGAGGGCGACCGCAATCCGAGCAGCTGGAAGGACGGCGTGGTGAGCGCGACGCCCGGCTTTCGCGAAGCGTTCCGCCAGTTCGTCGAAGGCGGCTGGCAGGGGCTGCAGCATCCGACCGACTACGACGGCCAGGGGCTGCCGAAGCTGATCGCGACGCCGTGCATCGAGATGCTGAACGCGTCGAACCTGTCGTTCGCGCTGTGTCCGCTGCTGACCGACGGCGCGATCGAGGCTCTGCTGACGGCCGGCAGCGACGAGCAGAAGCAGCGCTACGTGCCGAAGCTGATCTCCGGCGAATGGACGGGCACGATGAACCTGACCGAGCCGCAGGCCGGCTCCGACCTCGCGCTCGTACGCTCGCGCGCGGAGCCGCAGGGCGACGGCACCTACAAGGTGTTCGGCACGAAGATCTTCATCACGTGGGGCGAGCACGACATGGCCGACAACATCGTCCATCTGGTGCTCGCGCGCACGCCGAACGCACCGGAAGGCGTGAAGGGCATTTCGCTGTTCATCGTGCCGAAATTCCTCGTCAACGAAGACGGCACGCTCGGCGCGCGCAACGACGTGCATTGCGTGTCGATCGAACACAAGCTCGGCATCAAGGCGAGCCCGACCGCGGTGCTGCAATACGGCGATCACGGCGGCGCAATCGGCTATCTGGTCGGCGAAGAGAATCGCGCGCTCGAATACATGTTCATCATGATGAACGCGGCGCGCTTCGGCGTCGGGATGCAGGGCATCGGCGTCGCCGATCGCGCGTACCAGAAAGCGGCGGCGTTTGCGAAGGAGCGCGTGCAAAGCCGTCCGGTCGACGGCTCGGCGAAGCAGTCGGTCACGATCATCCATCACCCGGACGTGCGGCGCATGCTCGGCACGATGCGCGCGCTGACCGAAGGCGCACGTGCACTGGCGTACGTGGCCGCCGCGCACAGCGACATCGCGCATCGTCATCCGGACGAGGCGACGCGCGCGCGTCATCAGGCCGTCTACGAATATCTGGTGCCGGTCGTGAAGGGCTGGAGCACGGAGATGGTGAACGACGTCGCGAGCCTCGGCGTGCAGGTGCACGGCGGGATGGGCTTCATCGAGGAAACGGGCGCCGCGCAGTACTACCGCGATGCGCGGATTCTCGCGATCTACGAAGGCACCACAGCGATCCAGGCGAACGACCTCGTCGGCCGCAAGACGCTGCGCGACGGCGGCGCGGTCGCGCGCGCGCTGATCGCGGAAATCGGCGAGACGGTCGCGGCGCTCGGCAAGCTCGACGGCGCGGCGGCTGCGTCGATGAAGGCGCAGCTCGAGCAGGGCGCGCAGGCGCTGTCGTCGGTGGTCGACTACGTGCTCGCGAATGCGAAGCAGGATCCGAATGCGGTATTTCTCGGCAGCGTGCCGTATCTGAAGCTCGCGGGCATCGTGCTGTGCGGCTGGCAGATGGCGCGTGCGCTCGTCGCGGCCGATGCGCAGCGCGCGAACGACCCGGCGTTCTTCGACGCGAAGATCGCGATCGCGCAGTGCTATGCGGAGAACGTGCTCGTGCAGGCAAACGGGCTCGCGGCGTCGATCGTCGGCGCGAAGAACGGCCAGGGCGTGCTCGCGATGACGGAAGACCAGTTCTGAGCCGAGCGCACGCGGACGCACACCGGAGGAGACAGGATTTTGACCACACAGGATCTGATCGCGCAGTACGGCCCGCGCGAATCGATGGAATACGAC
>NZ_KV786741.1:0-1637 GCF_001806955.1 Burkholderia sp. HMSC10F09 | reverse complement strand
TACGGCCCGCGCGAATCGATGGAATACGACGTCGTGATCGTCGGCGGCGGCCCGGCCGGGCTGTCGGCCGCGATCCGGCTCAAGCAGCTGGCTGCCGAGAAAGGCACCGAGATCGGCGTGTGCGTGCTCGAGAAGGGTTCCGAGATCGGCGCGCACATTCTGTCGGGCGCGGTGATGGACCCGCGCGCGCTCACCGAGCTGTTCCCGGACTGGAAGGAACGCGGCGCGCCTTTGAACGTCGAGGTGACGGAAGACCGCTTCCTGTTCCTGTCCGAGAAGAGCGCGGTGCAAACGCCGAACTGGGCGCTGCCCGACAACTTCAAGAATCACGGCAACTACGTGATTTCGCTCGGCAACGTCACGCGCTGGCTCGGCCAGCAGGCCGAGGCGCTCGGCGTCGAGATCTTTCCGGGCTTTCCGGCCGCGGAGATTCTCTACAACGACGACGGCTCGGTGAAGGGCGTCGCGACCGGCAACATGGGCGTGGGCAAGGACGGCGAGCCGACCGAGAACTTCCAGCTCGGCATGGAGCTGCACGCGAAGTACACGCTGTTCGCCGAAGGCTGCCGCGGCCATCTCGGCCGCCAGCTGATCGCGAAGTTCAAGCTCGACGCCAACGCCGATCCGCAGGCGTACGGCATCGGCATCAAGGAGCTGTGGGAAATCGATCCGGCCAAACACAAGCCGGGCCTCGTGATCCACACGGCCGGCTGGCCGCTGAAGCCGGACACCTACGGCGGCTCGTTCCTGTATCACATGGACAACAACCAGGTCGTGGTCGGCTTCGTGGTCGGCCTCGGCTATACGAATCCCTATCTGTCGCCGTTCGAGGAGTTCCAGCGCTACAAGACGCATCCGTCGATCCGCGCATTCCTCGAAGGCGGCAAGCGCGTGTCGTACGGTGCGCGCGCGATCACCGCGGGCGGCCTGATGTCGCTGCCGAAGACGGTGTTTCCGGGCGGTGCGCTGATCGGCGACGATGCGGGTTTCCTGAACGCGTCGCGGATCAAGGGCAGCCATGCGGCGATCAAGACCGGCATGCTCGCGGCCGACGCGGCGTTCGACGCAGTGCAGGCGGGCCGTCAGAGCGACGAGCTCAATGCGTATCCCGATGCGTTCCGCCAGTCGTGGCTGTACACGGAGCTGTACCGCGCGCGCAACTTCAAGCAGTGGATGGCCAAGGGGCTGTATCTCGGCACGCTGATGGTCGGCATCGAGCAGAAGCTGATGGGTGGCAACGTGCCGTGGACGCTGCATCACAAGCATGCGGATCACGAGATGCTGAAGCCGGCTTCGCAGTGCGAGCCGATCGTCTATCCGAAGCCGGACGGCAAGCTGACGTTCGACCGGCTGTCGTCGGTGTTCATCTCGAACACGAACCACGAGGAAAACCAGCCGGCGCATCTGACGCTGAAGGATCCGAGCGTGCCGGTGAACGTGAATCTGCGCACGTATGCGGGGCCGGAGGGCCGGTTCTGTCCGGCGGCCGTGTACGAGTTCGTGAAGAACGACGACGGCAGCGATCGTCTGGTGATCAACGCGCAGAACTGCGTGCACTGCAAGACCTGCGACATCAAGGACCCGACGCAGAACATCGTGTGGGTCACGCCCGAAGGCGGCGGCGGGCCGAATTATCC
>NZ_KV786740.1:0-6207 GCF_001806955.1 Burkholderia sp. HMSC10F09 | reverse complement strand
CGCGCAGCCGGCCGCGGCCGCGCAGGCCGTGTCGATCGACGACGATGCGCACGCAGGCCCGCCCGCCGATGCGCCGGCAGACGCCGACGGCGCGCCGGCCGCGAAGCGCGGCAAGAAGGCCGCGGCGGCGAAATCGTCCAAGCCGGCGCTGAAAACCGCCGACAAGCTCGCGAAGCTCGGGCTCACGCGCTCGATCGATCTCGTCCTGCATCTGCCGATGCGCTACGAGGACGAAACGACGCTCACGCCGATCCGCGATCTGCTGCCGGGCGGCATCGCGCAAACCGAAGGCGTCGTGATCGACAACGAGGTCGCGTATCGCCCGCGCCGCCAGCTCGTCGTGAAGATCCGCGACGACGACGGCGAGCAGCTCGTGCTGCGTTTCCTGAATTTCTACGGCTCGCAGGTCAAGCAGATGGCGGTCGGCCAGCGCCTGCGCGTGCGCGGCGACGTGCGCGGCGGCTTCTTCGGGATGGAGATGGTGCATCCGGCGGTGCGCGTCGTCGAAGCCGATGCGCCGCTGCCGCAGGTGCTGACGCCCGTCTATCCGAGCACGGCCGGCGTGTCGCAGGCCTATCTGCGCAAGGCGATCGAGAACGCGCTCGAGCGCACGCCGCTGCCCGAGCTGCTGCCGCCCGAAATCGAGCGCGACTACCTGAAGCCGCTCGGCGTGCCGACGCTCGCTGACGCCGTGCGCATCCTCCATCATCCTGGCGTCGACGCCGACGAAGCCGCGCTGATGGACGGCTCGCATCCGGCATGGACGCGCATCAAGTTCGAGGAACTGCTCGCGCAGCAACTGTCGCTGAAGCGCGCGCACGAGGAGCGCCGCACGCGTGCGGCGCCCGCGATGCCGCGCCGCACCGCGCGCGACGCCGACGCGCTGACCACGCGGCTCTACGCGGCGCTGCCGTTCCGGCTGACGGGCGCGCAGGCGCGCGTCGTCGACGAGATCGCGCACGATCTGACGCTGCCGCACCCGATGCAGCGGCTGCTGCAGGGCGACGTCGGCAGCGGCAAGACGGTCGTGGCGGCGCTCGCGGCCGCACAGGCGATCGACGCCGGCTATCAGGCCGCGCTGATGGCGCCGACCGAAATCCTGGCGGAGCAGCATGCACGCAAGCTGCGCGGCTGGCTCGAGCCGCTCGGCGTGTCGGTCGCATGGCTGGCGGGCAGCCTGAAGGCGAAGGAAAAGCGCGCGGCGATCGAGGCGGCCGCGCTCGGCACCGCGCAGCTCGTGATCGGCACGCACGCGATCATCCAGGACACCGTCGAATTCGCGCGGCTCGGTCTCGTCATCGTCGACGAGCAGCATCGCTTCGGCGTCGAGCAGCGGCTCGCGCTGCGCGCCAAGGCCGCCAACGCGGCGGACGGCGCGCAGGGCTTCCAGCCGCATCAGCTGATGATGTCGGCCACGCCGATCCCGCGCACGCTCGCGATGACGTATTACGCGGATCTCGACGTGTCGACGATCGACGAACTGCCGCCGGGCCGCACGCCGGTGCTGACGCGCGTGGTCGGCGACGCGCGCCGCGACGAGGTGATCGCGCGCGTACGCGAGGCCGCGCTGACCGGCCGCCAGGTGTACTGGGTCTGCCCGCTGATTGAGGAAAGCGAGACGCTGCAGCTGCAGACGGCGGTCGAGACCTACGAGACGCTCGCCGCCGCGCTGCCCGAACTGAAGGTCGGCCTCGTGCACGGGCGGCTGTCGCCGGCCGACAAGGCGGCCGTGATGGACGCGTTCACGCGCAACGAGGTGCAGCTGCTCGTCGCGACGACCGTGATCGAGGTCGGTGTCGACGTGCCGAACGCGTCGCTGATGGTGATCGAGCACGCCGAGCGCTTCGGCCTTGCGCAGCTGCATCAGCTGCGCGGGCGCGTCGGGCGCGGTACCGCGGCGTCGGTCTGCGTGCTGCTGTACTCGGGGCCGCTGTCGATCGCGGGCCGCGAACGGCTGAAGACGATGCGCGAGACGACCGACGGCTTCGAGATCGCGCGGCGCGACCTCGAGATCCGCGGGCCCGGCGAATTCCTCGGCGCGCGGCAGTCGGGCGCCGCGATGCTGCGCTTCGCGAACCTCGAGACGGACGGCTGGCTGATCGACCCCGCGCGCGACGCCGCCGCGCGACTGATCGCCGCGTATCCGGACGTCGTCACGCAGCATCTGGCGCGCTGGCTCGGCGCGCGCGAGCAGTATCTGAAGGCTTGAGGCCGTGTTTGAGGGCCGGAGCCGTACCGACGATCGGCCGACCGCGATGCGGAGAAACTTGGCGAACGGCCGCCACAGGGTGTATAAATTATGCCTATCGCTCGTTTATACCTGATTGACCCACAATGACGCTGACTGAATTGAAATACATCGTCGCGGTTGCGCGCGAGCGGCATTTCGGCCGCGCGGCCGAAGCGTGCTTCGTGAGCCAGCCGACGCTGTCGGTGGCGATCAAGAAGCTCGAGGACGAGCTGAACGTGCAGATCTTCGAGCGCGGCGCGAGCGAAGTGAGCGTCACGCCGATCGGCGATCAGATCGTCACGCAGGCGCAACGCGTGCTCGAGCAGACGTTCGCGATCAAGGAGATCGCGAAGCAGGGCAAGGACCCGCTCGTCGGCCCGTTCCGCCTCGGCGTGATCTACACGATCGGCCCGTACCTGCTGCCGACGCTCGTCAAGCAGATGATCCAGCGCGTGCCGCAGATGCCGCTGATGCTGCAGGAGAACTACACGCTGAAGCTGCTCGAGCTGCTGAAGCAAGGCGAGATCGACGCGGCGATCATGGCGCTGCCGTTTCCCGAAACGGGGCTGATGGTGCGGCCGCTGTACGACGAGCCGTTCGTCGTCGCGCTGCCCGCCGGCCATCCGTGGGAGAAGCGCCGCGAGATCGACGCCGAAGACCTGAAGCAGGAAACGATGCTGCTGCTCGGCAACGGTCACTGCTTCCGCGACCACGTGCTCGGCGTGTGCCCCGAGCTGATGCGCTTCTCGCAGACGGCCGACGGCATCCAGAAGACGTTCGAAGGCTCGTCGCTCGAGACGATCCGCCATATGGTCGCAAGCGGCGTCGGCATCACGGTGCTGCCGAGAATGTCGGTGCCGGAGATCGGCCCGCGCGCGAACGGCCCGGACGCCGAGCTGCTGTCGTACGTGCCGTTCAACGAGCCGGTGCCCGACCGCCGCGTCGTGCTGGTGTGGCGCAAGAGCTTCACGCGGATGCCGGCGATCGACGCGATCAGCGAAGCGATCGCCGCGTGCGAGCTGCCGGGCGTCGCGAAGCTCGACATGCCGGCTACCTTGAACTGACGTGGCCGCCGCGCCGCATCGATCGACGGGGTCTCGCGGCCCCGTTTATTTTTCCCTATCGCATAGATTTAAACAATTGAATTCTGTTGGACGATAGATTTACGTAGACTCTTCACATGGTCGGCGTCCCCGAGGCGCCCGTTGCAGATTCAATGCAAGCGTCAAAGGAGGATGTTATGATGCGATCGGTATTGCGGCACGCGCAGCGGAACATCGCGTCGCGCGAGCAAGTCGTCAATCGTGCCAGGGCCGCGATCCGCAGCCTGCGTCCGATTGCGTTCGCATACCTGGCGGATCGCACGTATGGCGGATGACGCCGTATACCGGTCCCGTGTTCCCCCGATTCAACCGCGCCGAAGAGGGAGCAAAGCATGATCGACAACACGAAGACCCAGCGCATCGCCGGCGGCGCGTCTGCCGGCCGCGCTTGCCCGAAGCGTCCCGCCTGCGGCGCTTCGCCCGGGAAGCGCGACGCGAAGCGCATCCCGTAGTCGGGCGGCAGGCCCCGCCTGTTCCGTTTTCCACCCCCGCAATCACGCTCCGCGCACGTCGTCCGGCGCTACGCCGGCACGGGGGCACATGAGCCATCCAAGGAGAAAAAGCATGTCGACCGAACCGAAGTGCCCGTTCCACCACACCGCAGGCAGCGGCACATCGAACAAGGACTGGTGGCCGAATCAGATCAACCTGAATATCCTGCACCGGCATTCGTCGCTGTCCGATCCGATGGACAAGGACTTCAACTATGCCGAGGCATTCAAGCAGCTCGACCTCGCGGCCGTGAAGCGCGATTTGCACGCGCTGATGACGACGTCGCAGGACTGGTGGCCGGCCGACTTCGGCCACTACGGCGGCCTGTTCATCCGGATGGCCTGGCATAGCGCGGGCACGTACCGGATCGCCGACGGCCGCGGCGGCGCGGGCGGCGGGCAGCAGCGCTTCGCACCGCTGAACAGCTGGCCCGACAACGCGAACCTCGACAAGGCGCGCCGGCTGCTGTGGCCGATCAAGCAGAAGTACGGCCGCAACATCTCGTGGGCCGACCTGCTGATCCTGACCGGCAACGTCGCGCTCGAATCGATGGGCTTCAAGACGTTCGGCTATGCGGGCGGCCGTCCCGACACGTGGGAACCGGACGACGTGTACTGGGGTTCCGAAAAGATCTGGCTCGAACTGAGCGGCGGCCCGAATAGCCGCTACTCCGGCAACCGGGAGCTCGAGAACCCGCTCGCGGCCGTGCAGATGGGCCTCATCTACGTGAACCCGGAAGGCCCGGACGGCAATCCCGATCCGGTCGCGGCCGCGCGCGACATCCGCGAGACGTTCGCACGGATGGCGATGAACGACGAAGAGACGGTCGCGCTGATCGCGGGCGGCCACACGTTCGGCAAGACGCACGGTGCCGGTCCCGCCTCGAGCGTCGGCCCCGAGCCGGAAGCGGCGGCCCTCGAGCAGCAGGGTCTTGGCTGGCAGAGCACGTTCGGCACCGGCAAGGGCAAGGACGCGATCACGAGCGGCCTCGAAGTCACGTGGACATCGACGCCGACGAAGTGGAGCAACGATTTCTTCAAGCACCTGTTCAGCTACGAGTGGGAGTTGACGAAGAGCCCGGCTGGCGCGCATCAGTGGGTCGCGAAGGATGCGGAGGCGGTGATCCCCGATGCGTTCGATCCGGCGAAGAAGCACCGTCCGACGATGCTGACGACCGACCTCGCGCTGCGCTTCGATCCCGAGTACGAGAAGATCTCGCGCCGCTTCTACGAGCATCCGGACCAGTTCGCCGACGCGTTTGCGCGCGCATGGTTCAAGCTCACGCACCGCGACATGGGCCCGCGCTCGCGCTATCTCGGCCCCGACGTGCCGGCCGAGGAGCTGCTGTGGCAAGACCCGGTGCCGGCCGTCGACCATCCGCTGATCGACGAAGCCGACATCGCGGCGCTGAAGGCGAAGGTGCTTGCGTCGGGGCTGTCGGTGTCGCAGCTCGTATCGACCGCGTGGGCGTCGGCGTCGACGTTCCGCGGCTCGGACAAGCGCGGCGGCGCAAACGGCGCGCGCATCCGTCTCGCGCCGCAGAAGGACTGGGAAGTGAACCGCCCGGCCGAACTCGCGGCCGTGCTCGAGACGCTCGAAGGCGTGCGCAAGGCGTTCAACGATGCGCAAACGGGCGGCAAGAAGGTATCGCTCGCGGATCTGATCGTGCTGGCCGGTGCGGCCGGCGTCGAGCAGGCCGCGAAGAGCGCGGGCGTCACGGTGACGGTGCCGTTCGCGCCGGGCCGTACGGATGCGTCGCAGGAGCAGACCGACGTCCACGCGATGGCCGTGCTCGAGCCTGTCGCCGACGGCTTCCGCAACTATCTGAAGCGCAAGTTCAAGACGCCGGCCGAGGCGCTGCTGGTCGACAAGGCGCAACTGCTGACGCTGACCGCGCCGGAGATGACGGTGCTCGTCGGCGGGATGCGGGTGCTCGGCACGAACGTCGGCGATCCGAAGCACGGGGTCTTCACCGAGCGTCCGGGCACGCTGACGAACGACTTCTTCGTGAACCTGCTCGACATGCGTACCGAGTGGAAGCCCGCATCGGCCGACAACGACGTGTTCGAAGGCCGCGATCGTGCGACGGGCGAGCTGAAGTGGACGGGCACGCGCGTCGACCTCGTGTTCGGTTCGCATTCGCAGCTTCGCGCGCTTGCCGAGGTGTACGGCAGTGCGGATGCGCAGCAGAAGTTCGTACACGACTTCGTCGCGGCATGGAACAAGGTGATGAACCTCGACCGCTTCGATCTCGTCTAACAGCCCGCTGCCGGCAGCGATGCGGCAGCGAAGTCTTGCAACAGGGCGGCGAGCGCCGGGCGGCCGATGAGCGGCAGCCCGGCGCGGCGTCGCCGTTTCGTTGAAGGAGGGACCATCATGACG
>NZ_KV786739.1:0-1597 GCF_001806955.1 Burkholderia sp. HMSC10F09 | reverse complement strand
CGCGGGCCGGTTCGGCCGGCCGCGGCGCGCGCCGCCGACGTCCGCGCATCGCCGCGGCCCCCGTATGTGTTCCGACCCAAAGGAGAGAGCCATGCAATATCTACGCAACGTGTCCCGAATTGCCGTCGCCGTCGCGCTGAGCGCCGGCCTCGCAGCCGCCGCGACCGGCGCGTACGCGCAGTCGTCGGACGGCCTGCCCGAAGCGACCCAGCAGGGCGACATCAGCTTCGTGTCGGGCGGCATCGGCAAGGATCAGTCGACGGCGTTCGAGTGCAACGAATCGGCGTGGCCGCTCGCGCTGCGCTTCACGGGCAAGGGCGGCGAATATCTGGCCGACGTCCACGTGCGGATCGTCGACGGCAAGGGCAACGAGGTGCTGAAGACCGACGCGCGCGGGCCGTACATGCTCGTGAAGCTGCCGCCGGGACGCTACACGGTGCACGCGTCGTATCAGGGCAGCGACGAAACGCGCGCGGTCACGGTCGGCGCGAAAGGCGGCGCGAAGGCCGCGTTCCAGTGGAGTGCACAGTAACGCGGGCCGCGGCCCCGATCGCGCAATCGCACGAAGTTTCGCCCATAATGAAAGCCACGGCGTTCGCGCCGTGGCTTTTTCGTTTCCTGCGCGCGGGCCGCGCGCCGCTTCGCCCGAAGGAGAAACGATGTCCGATGCCGCCGCCCCTCGCCTCGAAATCGTGCTGAACCGCCATCGCGTGCGCGTGATCCATCGCGGCATCACGTACGCGGACTCGCACGGCGCACTGACCGTGCGCGAAGCCGGGCAGCCGGACGTCCACTATCTGCCGCGCGGCGACGTCAACATGAGCAGGCTCGTGCGCTCGGCCACGACGGCGACGTGTCCGGTGAAGGGCGCGGCCGTCTACTTCAATCTGCAAACGGAAGACGGCGTGATCGAGGACGCCGCATGGAGCTACGAGTCGCCGGCGGCAGCGGCGCTCGCGCTCGCGCAGTACGTCGCGTTCGACGTCGCGCGGATCGACAGTCTCGTCGAAACGTCGTGAAGCGTCGTGCGCGGATCGCGGAGGCGTCATGGAACTGAACGACACGTTATGCGTTGCGCTTGCGCCGGCCGTCGTGCGCGACGCGCTCGAGGACGTCGCGCTGCTGCGCGCGAGCGTCGACCATTGCGAATCGTTCGTGAAGCGGGCGCGCGACGAATTCGCGCTGACGATCACGGTGCCGCACGGCACGCTGCGCGGGCGCTATGAGGTGCGTGTGCACGTCGCGGCCGAGCACGGCGACGCGGAAGGGCGGCCGCGCCGGATGCTCGGTTTCCATGCACGCGCGGAGGGCCTCGGCGCGCTGCGCGGCCAGATCGACGTCGTGCTGGCGCCGGACGACGCCGGGGACGCGACCTGCATCGAGTACCGCGTATGGGCGACCGCGACGGGCCCGCTGGCCGAACTGCCGGCGCGGCAGATCGAGAACGCCTTGCGCGACTGCATCGACGACTTCTTCCGCGAATTCTGCGCGATCGTGCAGGCGAAGCACGGGCTCGCGCCGAACCGTGCCCGCGCGGCCGCGCCGCGCCGCCCGCACGTGTTCCTGCGCCCGGCCGCGCTGACGGCCGCGGCAAAGC
>NZ_KV786738.1:0-25539 GCF_001806955.1 Burkholderia sp. HMSC10F09 | reverse complement strand
TGTCGGCGGCCAGCACGTCGAGGCTCGGCGAGCCCGTGGCCGGATCGCCGTCGCGGCGCTCGCGCGCATCGAACGCTGCGCGCGCGGTGGCGAGCGCGCGGTCCGCCGCGTCGTACTGTCCGAGCAGCGCGTTCGCCAGCGCGATGCCGTACGCGTTCGCCGCGACGTTCGGCGCGGTGCGATCGTCGATCTCGAGCTGCATCCGCCGCGCTTCGGCCGCGATATCGTTCGGCGCACGGTTCTGCAGGATCCGCAGCCGCGCGCGCACGAAACCGTATTCCGGCGACTGACGCGGCTGACGGTACGGCGCGCGCCGCGCGCGATCGTCCATGTCGGCGATCCGCTCGACCGTCAGCGGGTGCGTCCGCGCGTAGGCCGGTACGCCGGCGTCGCCCATCGACGCACGTTCGAGCCGTTCGAAGAACCCCGGCATCCCGTACGGGTCGTAACCGGCGCCCGCCAGCAGCTGGAAGCCGACGCGGTCGGCTTCGCGCTCGGCCGTCCGCGAAAAGCGCAGCTGATTGTCGACCGCGAATGCCTGTCCGCCCATCGCGATCGCGCTGCCGAGATCGCCGCTGCGCGCGAGCACGCCGGCCAGCACGCCGAGCAGCATCGTCGCGAGCGCCGTGTAGCCGGTTTTCTCGTTCGCGCCGATCATGCGCGCGATGTGCCGCTGCAGCACGTGCCCCATCTCGTGACCGATCACCGACGCGAGCTCCGATTCCGTCTGCGTCGCGACGACGAGCCCGCTGTTGATGCCGATGAAGCCGCCCGGCATCGAGAACGCGTTGATCTGCGGATCGCGCACGGCGAACAGGTCGAAGTCCGGCGCATAGCCGCCGATGTACCGCGCGGAAGCCGCGGCCGCCAGACGTTTCGCCACCGCGTTCAGGTAGTCGCGGACGAGCCAGTCGTCGAGATAGTCGGGGTCGCGCCGCACGTCGCGCATCACGCGCTCGCCGAGCTTGCGCTCGGCCTGCGGCGTCAGCGCGCCGCCGGATCCGTCGCCGAGATCGGGCAACTCGAACGCCCGAAGCGGCGCGCGCAGGCTTGCCGCGGGTGCCGACGCATCGTCGGCGATGCCCGTTGCGCCCGAAAAACGGCTCTCCGCGCCGCCGTACGTGCCGAACACCCCGGTCGCGATGCCCGGCGGCACGGTCGAGATCGACGGCGAAGCGGCGTTGACCGATTCGAGCGGCGCCGGCGTCGTACGCTGCGCGAAGCTGTTCGCCGGCAGCGCGAGCGCAGCCGACAACGACACGGCAAGCAACTGTTTGACACGCATGGCAGGATGGAGCGACGCCGCCCGCGCGC
The DNA here is from genome assembly GCF_001806955.1 of Burkholderia sp. HMSC10F09. NCBI lineage: Bacteria > Pseudomonadati > Pseudomonadota > Betaproteobacteria > Burkholderiales > Burkholderiaceae > Burkholderia > Burkholderia sp. HMSC10F09. Next base: position 24,225 of record NZ_KV786738.1, on the reverse strand, counting down.
CGGGCGCGCATCGCGGCGTTTGGTCTGATCTGAATATCGTGGCCATTGTACCGGCGCGAACGCGACTGTCCTGCGCCGCGCACGCGCGATCTGCACGCGCGCCGGCGCGAACGCCGCTGCTATGATAGGCGCCCGTTGAAACCCTGCGCGAGATCGCGGCGCGCGCTGCCGCAGGCGCTCCGCCGTGCATGCGCGCCGGAACGCCGAGCGGCGGCCGCGTCCCGCATACCGGTCGAGCGCAACGCATCAGGATCGACACACGTCCGCGTGCGGACGACGATCGACAGGAGCATCACATGTCTGGACTCACCCATTTCGATGCCGCCGGCCACGCGCACATGGTGGACGTCGGCGGCAAGCAGGAAACGCAGCGGATCGCGGTCGCGCGCGGCACGATCCGGATGCTGCCGGCCACCTTCGAGTTGATCCGCGACGGCAAGGCGAAGAAAGGCGACGTGCTCGGCGTGGCGCGTATCGCCGCGATCCAGGGCGCAAAGCGCACCGCGGATCTGATTCCGCTCTGTCATCCGCTCGCGCTGACGCGCGTCGCCGTCGATTTCGAACTCGACGACGCGCTGCCGGGCGTGCATTGCATCGCGCAGGTGGAAACGCTCGGCCGCACGGGCGTCGAGATGGAAGCGCTGACCGCGGTGCAAGTCGGGCTGCTGACCGTCTACGACATGTGCAAGGCCGTCGATCGCGGGATGGTGATCGGCGATGTCAGTGTCACCGAGAAGCGCGGCGGTAAGTCGGGCGATTGGAAGGCGCAGGCGTGATCCATCGTTCCATCGCGGCGCCGTCGGCGTTTGACGGGCGGACGCGATAGTCGATTCGACGCACGCGTCGGCGATCTGCGATTCGAATCGCTTCAGTTCGACAGCGCCCCGCTCCGCGTCACTGGCCGCGCTGCGGCTCGAACACGAACGGCTGCGTCAGCAGGAAGGGGTTCGCGGCGGCGCCGGTCTGCGTGCACGTTGCGCGCGCCATCGCCTCGACGGCCGCCCGGTCGGCCGCGGCGTTGCGGCTGCTCGTCGTCACCGTCACGTTCTGCGCCTCGCCGGACGCCGTCATCAACGCGCGCACGAGCACGGTCGCCGGGCGCGTGAGTGGCTTGGCGGTATCCGGATAGACGGCACGCGGAATATGGCACGTCAGCTTGCTTTCCTGCGACGACGACAGCATCGCGCAGCCGGAAAACAGCATCGCGACGGCAGGCAGGATCAGGTAGGTCGAGCGAATAGCCATGGTCGAATATCGTTGTTCAGGTCTGTTCCGGACGAACGCCGCGTGACGGCGGCATCGCTCCCCGCACGCGCTCGGCTGGCCGCGGCCGTCGGACCGGCGCCCCGTGACGGCCGCGCGGCCTCTCGAACGATCGGCCGCGATCCCGCTGCGTACCCAGCCGACGCGACGTCGAGCGCCCTCGAGCCCGAAACGTTGCGTCGACGTGCGCGAGCGCGCATCGGAAGGCTTTCGCGCATTGTGCACGCGCCGTCGCGCGCATGGCAGCGATTTGACAATGGTTGACGCGAATCGCGCCCGATTTGGCGCGACTCCGTGCGATCCGGGAAGCAATCGCCGCGCGGCGCGGAATCGCGTGTGCCGCGCTGCCGCACGATCGCCGCTGTATCGCCCGTATCGAGCGGCGCGAATTCCGCTTATCCGGCACCGTGCCGCCACTTGCCCGGCGTCGTTGTGCGACTCCGTGCGATGCGCAAAGCAATCGCCGCGCGTCTCGAGAATCGCGCCCGCGCAGTGCGCTCGCCCGACCATCGCCGTATCGCCTGAACCGGGCGGTGCGCATCCCGCTTGTCGGCCGCTGCGCCGCGTCTCTTACTCCGTATCGTCCTCGTCGTCAGACTCGTCGTCCGCATCGGACGGCACTTCGCCGTATTTCGCGACGATCGCCGCCTTGAACGCCTTCAACGACGGATGCTCGTCGCACAGCTTGTAGAGCAACGCGAGTTGCGCCGGCCAGTCCTTCAGCTCCTTCGCGAACACCTGCAGCCGCGCGACGGTATCGAGCGCATCGGCTTCCCGCCCGTCGAGCGCCTGCAGCACCGCATAGCGGCGCAGCACCGTCTCGCCCGGCAGCAGCGCGATCGCGCGCTCGTGCGCGGCGAGCTTCGCCGGCAGATCGTCCGGCGAGATCGTGAGCAGCGTGGCCGCGCCGTAATCGCCCCACGCGTGGAACAGCAGCGACGGCGCATCGCGATACTGCGCGGCCGGACTGCTGCCGTAATACAGCACCTCGGCGCGCTGATAGTCGCGCAGCACGGGAATCGTCGCGAGCAGCCCGGCGAACGACAGCACCGCGAACAGCGCAAACGCCGCGCGCGCAGGCAGCACGCGCAACGGCTTCACGTCGAGCAGCCCGATCACGAACATCGCGGGCAGCAGGAAGAACATGTATTGCTGCGGATACTCGACGAGCGCGTGCATCAGCAGGATGCCGATCAGCGCAAAGCCGAACACGCGCGAGCTCGACTGCGGTGCGCGCACCGCCCGCACAAACCACATCACGAGCGCGACGGCCAGCACACCGAGGCCGATGAGGCCGGACTTCGCGAGCAGGTCGATGAAGATGTCGTGCGAGTTGTTCGCGATCTCGACGCCGCCAAGCGCGCGCGCCAGCGCAAACTGGTGCGACGGGAACTCGCCCCAGCCGACGCCGAGCAGCGGATGCTCGCGGAACATCGCGAGCCCGTACTTCCACAGCGCGAGGCGCGGCGCGATCTGCCCGGCGTCGCGCATCCGCTCGGCCGCCGATTCGGCGAGATTCAGCTGATAGTGGACGTTGGCCCAACGCACCGCGACGTTCACGGCAACGAACGCGACCACGAGCACGACGGGCAGCAGCCACGCGCGCGCGGCGCCGCGCGTGCGGCGCGATTCGACCCACGCCATCCAGAAACCCGCGACGACCATCACCGCGACCTGCAGCCACGGACCGCGCGACACCGTCAGCGCGAGCCCAGCCGACAGCACGACCGACAGCGCGAGCCAGGCCCACACCGCGAGCCTGCGCGTCTGCACGAGATACAGCGCACCGGCCATCGCGAATGCGATGTAGGTCGCCAGATGGTTCGCCTGCGCCATGTTGCCGTAAGGGCGCCGGTCGACCGCGATGTTGTACATCACGACGAACGGCGACACCGCCGACTCCAGATGAAACAGCTGCACGACCTGACACGCGACCGCGAACACGCCGCCGATCAGCAGTGCACCCGCCATCATCCGCGCGACCGCGTCGCCGAGCCCGTCGCGCGCGAGCGCGTAGCCGGCCTGCATCGCAACCAGCGCGGCCGCGAGATAACCGAGCGCGAGCCCGTTCATCGACGGCACCTTCAGCGGCAGCAGCACGAGCTGCGCGATCAGCACGAGCGCGAAGCCGATCGGCGCGACGAACGCGGCCGGTGCGGCAAACGGTTCGGCCGCGCGCTGCGCGCGCACCAGCAGCACGACCGACAGGCCGAGCAGCAGATACAGCACGAGCGCGGAAAATTCCGAATAGAAGGTCGGAATCGGATACGTGTGGGTGGTGATCGCATACGGCACGATCAGCGCGACAGCCAGTGCAATGAGCGGCAACGAACGGGTAAAGGTAGAAGGCATGAGCGAACCGGATGTCAGCAACCGGCGCACTATACAAAACTTTCCCCCCTCTGTGCGGGACCGTCGCGCGGCACGCGATGCACGCGCAGCCGCGCGCTGCGCGTGCCCTGCCCCGCCGCGGCGCTACGCGCGGCATTCGGCCGGCGCATATTTGGCCGGCAACGTCGCGGCCGTACCGGGCAGCGGGCCGGCCCCCGGCGCCGGCAGCGATGACGCATCCTTGCCTGCGGCAAAGCATTCCCATGCGATCGCGCCGGCCTGCATCTCGCCTTTCTTCAACGGCACGCGCCCCGTCGGCGTATCGGGCTTGTCGGGCGCCGACGGCACGAGCACCAGCGTATTGGCGCCCGCCGCGGCGACGCGCGCGGTATACGCCACGGTGATCTGGCCTGTCTCCGCGTCGATGCGGATCGATTCGACGTTGCGCGTCGCGGCCGGCGCACTATAGCCGCCGTCGAGCCCCGTGCCGCTCGCGGCATTGTCGGCAACCGCGAGCCGCGCGGACGACGCGAGCGCGAGCCCTTCGCCCACACGCGAGCGCGCGAGATAGTCCTGGTACGCGGGGATCGCATACGCGGCGACGACGCCGACGATCGCCAGCACGATCATCAGCTCGATCAGCGTGAAACCGGCGCGCCACGCACGCAGCGGGGCCGGCCGCCGCGCGCGCCGCAGATCGGCGGCCATACGGCGGAACAGGGAAACGGAAAAGGCTTCGAACATGACGGGCTCCGGAAACGAAAAACGCCTGCCGGTTCGGCAGGCGTTTCGATCGTAGCCAGCGGGCCGCGAGGCCGGCACTCGGCCGGACGGCCAACGTCGCGTCAGTGCGCGCGCGTCACGCTGCGCCGCCTGCGCAGCGCGTAGCCCGCAGCGACGACGAGCAGCGCACCGGCAATGCTCGCGCCGTAGACCGCGGCCGGCGTGTCGAGCACCGGCCAGCGATCGCCGACCGGGTCGTGCACGATCAGCCCGCCGGCAATCCAGCCGAGCAGGCCTGCACCGAACGCGACGACGATCGGGAAACCGTCGAGCAGCTTCAGCACCAGCGTGCTGCCCCAGACGATGATCGGCACGCTGACGACGAGCCCGAAGATCACGAGCGCGATCCGGTGCGACGGGTCGGCCTGCTCGGCCGCGCCGGCGATCGCGATCACGTTGTCGAGGCTCATCACCGCGTCGGCGATCACGATCGTCTTCACGGCATCCCACAACCGGCTGGCGGGCTTGATGTCGTCGTGCGCGTCGGGCGCCGGCGCCATCAGCTTGATGCCGATCCACAGCAGCAGCAGCCCGCCGCCGAGCTTCAGGAACGGCACGTCGAGCAGCACGACCGCGAACACGATCAGCGCGACGCGCAGCAGGATCGCGCCGGCCGTGCCCCACACGACGCCGCGCAAGCGCTGATTGTCCGGCAGGTTGCGGCATGCGAGCGCGATGACGACGGCGTTGTCGCCGCCAAGCAGGATGTCGATGATGACGATCTGGAGCACCGCGCCCCAGTGCAGCGACGTGAGAAATTCGACCATGGCGATGTGTTTCGCAGGACTTGGCCGTCCGACGGGGCGGCCAGAATGGAGACCGGCACGCGCATCGCACGTACCCGGAGATTACAAACGGATTGCGCGAGGATAACAAAAAACGCCGGCTAGGCCGGCGTTTTCTGTACGACGCACGTCGCGGAAATTACAGCGCTGCCTTCAGCAGGCGGCCCATTTCCGACGGGTTGCGCGTGACCTTGATGCCGCAGGCTTCCATGATTTCGAGCTTCGCTTCGGCCGTATCCGCACCGCCCGAGATCAGCGCGCCGGCGTGGCCCATGCGCTTGCCCGGAGGCGCCGTGACGCCCGCGATGAAGCCGACGACCGGCTTCTTCATGTTGTCCTTGATCCACTGCGCGGCGTTCGCTTCGTCCGGACCGCCGATTTCGCCGATCATCACGACCGCATCCGTATCCGGATCGTCGTTGAACATCTTCATGACGTCGATGTGCTTCAGACCGTTGATCGGGTCGCCGCCGATACCGACTGCCGACGACTGGCCGAGGCCGAGCGCGGTGAGCTGCGCCACGGCTTCATACGTGAGCGTGCCCGAACGCGACACGACGCCGATGCGGCCCTTGCGGTGGATGTGACCCGGCATGATGCCGATCTTCAGCTCGTCCGGCGTGATCGTGCCCGGGCAGTTCGGCCCGAGCAGCAGCGTCTTGCGGCCTTCGCGACGCATGCGGTCCTTCACTTCGATCATGTCGCGCACGGGGATGCCTTCCGTGATGCAGATCGCGAGATCGAGATCGGCTTCGACCGCTTCCCAGATCGCAGCAGCAGCGCCTGCCGGCGGAACGTAGATGACCGACACGGTCGCGCCGGTTTCTTCCTTCGCTTCCTTGACGCTCGCGTAGATCGGAATGCCTTCGAAATCTTCGCCGGCCTTCTTCGGGTTCACGCCCGCGACGAATGCTTCGCGGCCGTTTGCATACTCACGGCAGGCGCGCGTGTGGAACTGACCGGTCTTGCCGGTGATGCCCTGCGTGATGACCTTCGTGTCCTTGTTGATCAGAATCGACATGTATTTTGACCTCTGTTCGATTGGCGTCGCGTGCGAAGCGCGCCGCCATGCGTATTCGATAGCGTTACTTGCCTGCGGCAGCCGCGACCACCTTCTGCGCAGCCTCTTCCATGCTGTCCGCCGAGATGATCGGCAGGCCGGAATCGGCCAGCATCTTCTTGCCCAGGTCCTCGTTCGTGCCCTTCATGCGCACGACGAGCGGCACGTTCAGGTTCACGGCCTTCGAACCGGCGATCACGCCTTCCGCGATCACGTCGCAGCGCATGATGCCGCCGAAGATGTTCACGAGGATCGCCTTCAGACCCGGGTTCTTCAGCATCAGCTTGAACGCTTCCGTGACCTTCTCGGTCGTCGCACCACCGCCGACGTCCAGGAAGTTCGCCGGTTCGCCGCCGAACAGCTTGATCGTGTCCATCGTCGCCATCGCGAGGCCCGCGCCGTTTACGAGGCAGCCGATGTTGCCGTCGAGCGAGATGTACGCGAGGTCGAACTTCGACGCTTCGATTTCAGCCGGATCTTCTTCGTCCAGATCGCGGTACGCGACGATTTCCGGGTGGCGGAACAGCGCGTTCGAGTCGAAGTTGAACTTCGCGTCGAGTGCGATGACCTTGCCGTCGCCGGAAACGTTCAGCGGGTTGATTTCAGCCAGCGATGCGTCGGTTTCCCAGAATGCCTTGTACAGGCCTTGCAGGATCGCGCGTGCTTGCGGAATCGAAGCAGCCGGCACGCCGATCTTCGTGGCGAGGTCGTCTGCCTGCGCGTCGAGCAGGCCCGTCGAGGGCTCGACGATGACCTTATGGATCAGTTCCGGATGCTTTTCGGCGACTTCTTCGATGTCCATGCCGCCTTCGCTCGAACCCATCAGCACGATCTTCTGCGAGATGCGGTCGACGACGAGGCTGACATACAGTTCCTGCTTGATGTCGGCGCCTTCTTCGATCAGCAGGCGGTTCACCTTCTGGCCTTCCGGGCCCGTCTGGTGCGTGACCAGCTGCATGCCGAGGATCTGGTTCGCGTATTCGCGCACCTGCTCGAGCGACTTCGCGACCTTCACGCCGCCGCCCTTGCCGCGGCCACCCGCGTGAATCTGAGCCTTGACGACCCACACCGGGCCACCGAGCTCTTCCGCCACCTTGACGGCCTCGTCCACCGAGAACGCCGGCTTGCCGCGCGGTACCGCGACTCCGAATTTCCGCAGGATTTCCTTACCCTGGTACTCGTGAATCTTCATGCGTGATTCCCTTCAGTCTGAGAGTTGGATGAAAAGTCGCTTAAGACGCTTCTTTGAATGATTTCCGTTCATTCCTTCGTGCCGCCCGACTCCGGCCGGCTCGCGCCGTACCACCGCGGGTAGTACTGCCGCACGACCTCGCCGTCGAACCGCAGCGCACGGCAGCGGCCGAGCTGAAAAGGCGGTTCGTCGTGCGCGTCGTCGTGCTCCGGCCCTTCGCCGCCCGCCTCGCGCACGTTCCATACGTCACCGGCGAACGCCTGGATCGCCGCCGTCGGCAGCACGGCGCACAGTTCGGTGAGGTGCGAGCAGCCCGCGGTGCCCGACAGGAGCCGGTTCGCGTCGCGACGGAAATTGCGGAAGAGGTTGAGCCCGATCAGGGCCCGGTAGGCGGGAGGAGCGGATTGACAGTGACCCGGATATGGCACCCATTCCGACGACGCTTCGGCGTCGACGACGTTGAGGTCACGATCGATGGTCACGCGCAGCCAGAGTTCGTGGATCGGCAGGCCCTGAGGCCGAATGCCCGATGCAAGCGCGACGTCGCGCGGCTTGTGATCGGTCAGGCAGGCTTCGATATCCCACAAGCCGTCGCCGCGCTCGTAGGCGTCCGCTCGGATTGCGCGTCGATGTCGCAACTGACGGGGCACGGGCTCGGATAGCGGCATGCTGGAGGTTGAGGCCGAAGAGGAAAACCCGTGGATTTTAGCATACTGGGTATTTGAGACAGGCCGCCGCAACGGCGGGTATTCCCGCCTGTCCGGGAACGATCGCATTGCAGCAAAATCGCGCGCCACGCGCGCGCTCGGCTGCGTCAATCGTCGACCGGAAAATCGTCGCCGACTTTCAGCAACTTCACGATGGTCGCGCTCGAGAAGCCGCGCGCGGCCAGAAAGCGCGCCTGCTTCGCGCGCTCGGCCGGCGTTTGCGGCAGTGCACCGAATTTCTTGCGCCAGACCGCCTGCGCGCGCGCCCATTCGGTCTCGCGCAGCTGCGCGTTGAGCTCGTCGACGAGCGCGTCGCCGATCGCGTGCCGCTTCAGTTCGCTGACGATGCGCGCCACGCCGACACGCGACGCACGGCGATGCACGAGACTCTCCGCAAAGCGCGCGTCGGACAGCCAGCCGTCCTTTTCGAGCGCGTCGAGCACGGGCTCGACCGATTCGTCCTCGGCCGCGTACGGCGCGAGCTTGCGTGCGAGTTCGGCACGACTGTATTCGCGCCGCGAGAGATAGCCGAGTGCGCGCCCCTTCAGCGAGCGCGGCGGCTTCGACGACTTGCGCTCGCTGCTGTCTCCGGCGTCGCCGGATGCGGCACCGCCCGCGCGGCGCGTGCGGCGCGGATGCTGACTGCTGCGTGTATAGACGTCTTCCGCGGCCGATGCCGTGCCGCCGGCTGCGCGATCGCGCGGAAGGCCGAGGCCGGACACGCGCCGGCGGGAACGATCGTGCGCATCGAACGATTCGTCGTCGTCGAACGGATCGTCCGGTGCGGCGATCTCAAACGAAACGAGGGCATCGTCGGATGCCCTCGTCGCGGTGCGGCTTGCGGCAGCATGACTGCCCGGCAGCCGCCGGCCGGCGCCCGAGGATTCGGCTGGCCGGCCGGCGCGCGCCGCTTCCGGCGTATCGCGCTCGTCCGGCTCGGCAGGCTTGCCTCGGCGCCCGACCATCACTCTTCTTCGTCCATCGCCTCGGCTTCGTCGTGGCCCGCGCCATCCGGCATGGCGGCAACGCCGAGCGATTCACGAATGCGGTTCTCGATCTCGCGCGCGATTTCCGGATTCTCGCGCAGGAATTCACGCGCGTTGTCCTTGCCCTGACCGATCTTCTCGCCGTTGTAGCTGTACCAGGCGCCCGCCTTGTCGACGATCTTCGCCTGCACGCCGAGATCGATGATCTCGCCCTGACGCGAAATGCCCTCGCCGTACAGGATGTCGAAGATCGCTTCGCGGAACGGCGGCGACACCTTGTTCTTGACGACCTTCACGCGCGTTTCGTTGCCGATCACTTCGTCGTTCTTCTTGATCGAGCCGATCCGGCGGATGTCGAGACGCACCGACGAATAGAACTTCAGCGCGTTGCCGCCCGTCGTGGTTTCCGGGTTGCCGAACATCACGCCGATCTTCATGCGGATCTGGTTGATGAAGATCACGAGGCAGTTCGTGCGCTTGATCGTGCCCGTCAGCTTGCGCAGTGCCTGCGACATCAGGCGCGCCTGCAGGCCCGGCAGCGAATCGCCCATCTCGCCTTCGATTTCGGCCTTCGGCACGAGCGCCGCGACCGAGTCGATGACGATCATGTCGATCGAGCCCGAGCGCACCAGCGCGTCGGTGATTTCGAGCGCCTGCTCGCCGGTGTCCGGCTGCGAGATCAGCAGATCCGGCACGTTGACGCCGAGCTTCGCCGCGTACTGGACGTCGAGCGCGTGCTCGGCGTCGATGAACGCTGCGGTACCGCCCAGCTTCTGCAGCTCGGCGATGACCTGCAGCGTGAGCGTGGTCTTGCCGGACGATTCCGGCCCGTAGATCTCGACCACGCGGCCGCGCGGCAGGCCGCCGACGCCCAGTGCGATGTCGAGCCCGAGCGAGCCCGTGGACACGACCTGGATGTCCTCGGCCGCCTCGCCGTCGCCCATGCGCATGATCGACCCTTTGCCGAACTGCTTCTCGATCTGCGCGAGTGCGGCAGCCAGCGCCTTGCTCTTCTCGGCGGTCATCCCGGAGCCCTTCTTGCTTTCTTCCATGAATCGTCCTTTGCTATGATGAGCAGCGTCTGTAACAGGCGCGCCCGCTTTCAAGCGCTGCCCACGAATGCAGACACTGTATAAAAAAACAGTGTTTTGTGCAAGCCCGCAATCAGGCTGCGTTGTACACGAATATTCGGAGACAGCCGTGCCGGCGCCAACGCGCTGCCGGTCACCGGTCACGCACCATGCGAATTCTCATCGCCGAAGACGACAGCATACTCGCGGACGGCCTCACCCGGTCACTCCGCCAATCGGGCTATGCGGTCGACCACGTGAAGAGCGGCGTCGAGGCCGATACCGCGCTGTCGATGCAGACTTTCGACCTGCTGATCCTCGATCTCGGCCTGCCCAAAATGTCCGGGCTCGAAGTGCTGAAGCGCCTGCGCGCGCGCAATTCCAATCTCCCGGTCCTGATCCTGACCGCCGCCGACAGCGTCGACGAGCGCGTGAAAGGGCTCGATCTCGGCGCCGACGACTACATGGCCAAGCCGTTCGCGCTGAACGAGCTCGAGGCGCGCGTGCGCGCGCTGACGCGACGCGGCGCCGGCGGCGGCCCGACCGTCGTGCGGCACGGCTCGCTCGCGTTCGACCAGGTCGGCCGGATCGCCTATGCGAACGACCGCGTGCTCGATTTGTCCGCGCGCGAACTCGGGCTGCTCGAAGTGCTGCTGCAGCGGATCGGGCGCCTCGTGTCGAAGGAGCAGCTCGTCGACCATCTGTGCGAATGGGGCGAGGAAGTCAGCAACAACGCGATCGAAGTGTACGTGCACCGGCTGCGCAAGAAGATCGAGCCGAGCGGCGTGCGGATCGCCACCGTGCGCGGCCTCGGCTACTGTCTCGAGAAGGTCGTGCCGGCCGCGCCCGCCGACGCGCCCGCGCCACAGCCCGCCGCGGCCGATCCGGCTTCGCCGAAGCCCGCGACAGCCGGCACGCCGCTGCGCTGACGCCCGGCCGTCGCCGCGATGGCCACGCCGGCCCCTTCCCGCCATCCGACCGGCGAGCCGTCGTCGGCCGCCGATGCGGCGCGCGACGCGCGCTACGCGAATCCGTTCGCCCCGCCCGACGAAACCGAAACGCCCGAAGCCGCGCGTCCGCGCTCGCTGTTCGGCGAAATCCTCGACTGGATGCTCGCGCCGCTGCTGCTGCTGTGGCCGATGAGCATCGCGGTCACCTACCTCGTCGCGAAGACGATCGCGAACGGGCCGTTCGATCGCGCGCTCGAAACCAACGCGTACGTGCTCGCACGGCAGATTCATCCGGTCAACGGCGTCGCCGAGCTGACGCTGCCGCAGCAGACGCGCGACTTCCTGCGCGCGGACAACATCGACAGCGTGTATTTCCAGGTGCTCGGCACGCGCGGCGAGCTGGTCGCCGGCGAAGCCGACATGCCGCTGCCGCGCGACGAGGATCGCCCGCCGCCGGGCGTCGTCGTGTTCCGCGACGATCTGCTGCGCGGCAACGACGTGCGCGTCGCCTACACGACCGTCTCGCTGCCCGACGCGAGCGGCACGCAGCCGGTGCTCGTGCAGGTCGGCGAGACGCTCGACAAGCGCAACGCGCTCGCCAACGACATCATCAAGGGCGTGATCCTGCCGCAGTTCGTGATCCTGCCGCTCGCGATCCTGCTCGTGTGGTTCGGCCTGTCGCGCGGGCTCGCGCCGCTCAACGCGCTGCAGGCGCACATCCGCGCGCGGCGTCCCGACGATCTGTCGCCCGTCGAGGCGCAACGCGCGCCGCCCGAGATCGAGCCGCTCGTCACGTCGTTCAACGACCTGCTCGCGCGGCTCGAGCAGAGCATGGCGCTGCAGAAGCGCTTCATCGCCGATGCCGCGCATCAGATGAAGACGCCGCTCGCCGGCCTGCGCACGCAGGCCGAATTCGCGCTGCGTCACGCGGTGCCGCCCGACGTGCAGCGCTCGCTCGAGCAGATCGCGACGAGTTCCGAGCAGGCCGCGCGGCTCGTCACGCAGCTGCTCGCGCTCGCGCGCGCGGAGAACCGGGCGAGCGGGCTGATGTTCGAGCCTGTCGAGATCGCGGCGCTCGCGCGGCGTGCGGTGCGCGACTGGGTGCAGGCCGCACTCGCGAAACGGATGGATCTCGGCTACGAAGGCCCGCCCGACGACGCGCCGATCGACGTCGACGGCAATCCGGTGATGCTGCGCGAAATGCTCGGCAACCTGATCGACAACGCGATCCGCTACACGCCGGAAGGCGGGCGCATCACCGTGCGCGTGCACGCCGACCGCACCGCGCGGCTCGCGCATCTCGAAGTCGAGGATACGGGGCCCGGCATTCCGGCCGCCGAGCGCGGCCGCGTCGTCGAGCGCTTCTACCGGATCCTCGGCCGCGAAGGCGACGGCAGCGGGCTCGGGCTCGCGATCGTGCGCGAGATCGCCACGCAGCACGGCGGCACGCTGACGATCGACGACCACGTGTACCAGACGGCGCCGCGCCTTGCCGGCACGCTCGTGCGCGTCAGCCTGCCGCTGTCGGTCGCCCCGGATTAACCCTGAGGCGCGGCCGAACGCGCCGCCGCCGCGACGTCGGAATCGGCGCTTTACCGTCCGTTCGCGACACGATGGGCGTGCAAAGCGCGCGATTCGGCGCGGGTTAACGTGCAGTCGCTTTGCGCGCGCCAGTCAGTGCGCCGTAAGTTTCCGTGCCAATAATCGTCGACAGGCCCGCCCATCCAAGGCGGCCGCACATCTATATCAAGAGACTTGGAGACGATTCATGGCAACGTTAGGCGGGCAAATTGCACACTCGCCGATGACGGCCGAAGAGAAGAAGGTGATCTTCGCGTCGTCGCTCGGTACGGTGTTCGAGTGGTACGACTTCTACCTGGCCGGGTCGCTCGCGGCCTACATCAGCAAGAGCTTCTTCTCCGGCGTCAATCCGACCGCGGCCTTCATCTTCACGCTGCTCGGCTTCGCGGCCGGCTTCGCGGTGCGGCCGTTCGGCGCACTCGTGTTCGGCCGGCTCGGCGACCTCGTCGGCCGCAAGCACACGTTCCTCGTGACGATCGTGATCATGGGCGTCTCGACATTCGTGGTCGGCTTCCTGCCCGGCTACGCGTCGATCGGCATCGCCGCGCCGGTGATCTTCATCGCGATGCGGCTGCTGCAGGGCCTCGCGCTCGGCGGCGAGTACGGCGGCGCGGCGACCTACGTCGCCGAACATGCGCCGGCGAATCGCCGCGGCTTCTACACCGCTTGGATCCAGACGACCGCGACGCTCGGCCTGTTCCTGTCGCTGCTCGTGATCCTCGGCGTGCGCACGTTCATCGGTGAAGAGGCGTTCGGCGCATGGGGCTGGCGCGTGCCGTTCGTCGCGTCGATCCTGCTGCTCGCGGTGTCGGTCTGGATCCGGATGCAGCTGAACGAATCGCCGGTGTTCCTGCGCATCAAGTCGGAAGGCAAGACGTCGAAGGCGCCGCTGACCGAAGCGTTCGGCCAGTGGAAGAACCTGAAGATCGTGATTCTCGCGCTCGTCGGCCTGACGGCCGGCCAGGCCGTCGTGTGGTACACGGGCCAGTTCTACGCGCTGTTCTTCCTGACGCAGACGCTGAAGGTCGACGGGGCGAGCGCGAACATCCTGATCGCGATCGCGCTGCTGATCGGCACGCCGTTCTTCCTGTTCTTCGGTTCGCTGTCGGACAAGATCGGTCGCAAGCCGATCATCCTCGCCGGCTGCCTGATTGCTGCGCTCACCTACTTCCCGCTGTTCAAGGCGCTGACGCACTACGCGAACCCGCAGCTCGAGATCGCGACGCAGAAGGCGCCGATCTCGGTCGTCGCCGATCCGGCGGCGTGCTCGTTCCAGTTCAACCCGGTCGGCACGTCGAAGTTCACGAACTCGTGTGACATCGCGAAGAGCGCGCTGGCGAAGGCCGGTCTGAACTACGAGAACGTCGCGGCACCGGCCGGCACGACCGCGCAGATCAAGGTGGGCGACACGGTGATCCCGGCCTATGACGGCAAGGCGGCCGATGCGAAGGCGCAGGGTGCGGCGTTCGACAAGACGCTCGCGTCGACGCTGAAGGCGGCCGGCTATCCGGCGAAGGCCGATCCGGCGCAGCTGAACTGGCCGATGACGATCGTGATCCTGACGATCCTCGTGATCTACGTGACGATGGTCTACGGGCCGATCGCGGCGATGCTGGTCGAGATGTTCCCGACGCGGATCCGCTATACGTCGATGTCGCTGCCCTATCACATCGGCAACGGCTGGTTCGGCGGGTTCCTGCCGGCGACCGCGTTCGCGATCGTCGCGGCGAAGGGCGACATCTATTCGGGGCTGTGGTATCCGATCGTGATCGCGCTGGTTACGTTCGTGATCGGGCTGCTGTTCGTCAAGGAGACGAAGGACTCGAACATCTACGCGCAGGATTGACGGTCAGGCACGGGGACGGCGCCGTGCCGGCGGGATCGGCCGGCGCCCCATTTGCCCGCCTTGTGCACCCGTGGTGCGGCTGCCCGGCGACTTTTTTCGGCCCGGATGAAAAAAGGTGTTGACAGCGGGGCGGGCGATCTACATAATTCAAATCTTCGGCGAATTAGCTCAGTCGGTTAGAGCGACGGAATCATAATCCGCAGGTCCGGGGTTCGAGTCCCTGATTCGCCACCAAATGCGAAAAGCCGCTGTTCCGAAAGGTTCAGCGGCTTTTTCCATTGCATCGCCCGCCCAGCGCACCGCCGCGCCCTCCCTGCCCGACAACACACCCGCCACCGTTCGACTCAAGCCGCCACCGACCCCACCGCCTCACCCTCAACCTTCCCCCGCACATTCCGCCGCCAGTTCTCGCCGCCTTCAAGCGCCGGCGTCGACTCGAACACCTCCGCGATCCAGTCCGCGAACACGCGCACCTTCGCCGACAGATGCCGGTTGTGCGGATACATGATCGAAATCGGCTTCGGCTTCGGATTGCAGTCCGGCAGCACCTCGACCAGCGACCCGTCGAGCAGATTCGACACCACCATGAACAGCGTCGGCTGAATCATCCCGAACCCTTCCAGCCCGCAGTTCACGTACGCATCCGAATCGTTGACCGTGACGCTCGCATTCATCCGCACCTCGACCGGCTTGCCGTCGATCAGGAACACCCACGGCACCGCGCGCCCGCCCTGCGTCGCACGGAAGTTCACGGCGTAGTGCCCGGCGAGATCGGCGATCTCGCGCGGCTCGCCGTGACGGGCCAGATAGTCGGGCGCGGCGCACGTCACGCGTCTGAGCATCCCGATCCGGCGCGCGACCATCGACGAATCCTCGAGCGGCCCCACGCGAATCATGCAGTCGATCCCCTCCTCGACCGGATCGACCGGCCGATCGGACAGCCCGAGATCGAGCGTGATGTCCGGATAGCGCTGCCGGAACAGCGACAGCGACGGAATCACGAGCCGCCGTCCGAGCGAACTCGGCATGTGAACGCGCAGCACGCCGGTCGGCTTGCCCTTCTGGAAACTCGCGTCCGCTTCCGCGATTTCCGACAGAATCTTCACGCAGTGCTCGTAGTACGCGGCGCCCTCCGGCGTCAGCGACAGCCGCCGCGTCGTACGGTGCATCAGGCGCACGCCGAGCAGCGCCTCGAGATTCTGGATGATCGTCGTGACCGACGCGCGCGGCATCGCGAGCGTCTCCGCGGCGCGCGTGAAGCTGTTCGCATCGACCACGCGCGTGAAAACTTCCATTGCCTGGATCCGGTCCATGCCGTTCCCCTTCGAATCGCCAACGGGACAGGATAGAGCCGCCGGACGGCGCGGCACAAGCCCCACCCCATTGTTCTCCTCTCCTGAATAGTCGCGCCGCTTTCGCACATCGCGCCGCCGATTTTCGTCGGCTCGATGCCGCGCGTCGGCTCAGCGCACGAACCGCTCGCGATATTCCTGCGGCGACACGCCGAGCACGCGCACGAAGCTGCGCCTGAGCGTCTCCTCGGACCCGAACCCGCAGCGCGCGGCGATCCGCTTGACCGGCCAGCCGGTCTCGCCGAGCAGGCGCTGCGCCGCCTCGACGCGGATCTGCTCGACCGCGCGCGCCGGCGTGCGGCCGGTGCTCGCGCGATAGTGGCGCACGAAGCTGCGCTCGCTCATCCGCGCGCGCTCGGCAAGCGCCGGCACCGACAGATCGGCGCTCAGATGTTCGGCGATCCATGCATGCAGTTCGCCGAACCGGTCGTCGGTGCGCTGCATCGACAACATCGCGCTGAATTGCGCCTGGCCGCCGGGGCGCTTCAGGAACACGACGAGCTCGCGCGCGACGTCGAGCGCCACCGCGCGGCCGAGATCCTCTTCGACGAGCGCCAGCGCAAGATCGATGCCGGCCGTCACGCCGGCCGACGTCCACAGCGCGCCTTCGCGGATAAAGATCGGATCGGCTTCGACGCGCAC
This sequence comes from Burkholderia sp. HMSC10F09, assembly GCF_001806955.1. Classification (NCBI taxonomy): domain Bacteria; kingdom Pseudomonadati; phylum Pseudomonadota; class Betaproteobacteria; order Burkholderiales; family Burkholderiaceae; genus Burkholderia; species Burkholderia sp. HMSC10F09. Next base: position 7,677 of record NZ_KV786738.1, on the reverse strand, counting down.
GTTCGGATAGCGCGCGGCAAGCTCGTCGCAACGCGTCCAGTGCGTGACGGCGCGACGCCCGTCGAGCAGCCCCGCTTCGGCGAGCAGGAATGCGCCGGTGCAGACCGATGCGACGCGTCGTGCGCGGTCCGCCTGCCGACGCACCCAACGCACGAGCCGCGCGTCCCGCGACGCAGCATGCACGCCCTTGCCGCCGGCGACGATCAGCGTATCGATGCCGCGCGCGGCCGAGCGCAGCGAGTCGGCAACCACCGCGACGCCCGACGACGTCTCGACCGGCCCCGCGTCGGCGGCGACGATGCGCGGCACATAGGGCGCCGGCCGTCCGCGCTCGAGTGCGAGTTCGTTGACGGATGCGAACACCTGCAACGGCCCCGATACGTCGAGCAATTGCGCGCGCGGAAACGCGAGGATCAGGATCGGGCGCGGCGACGACATGGCGATTGGCGGAAAACGTGGGCGATATGGCAATTTCGCCAAACACTACGCGCCTAGAATCGCTCTGTCCATCCCGCGCCGCGGCGTGGCCCTTCTCTTCACGGAGTCCCGGCATGACCCTGCATATCGGTTTTCTCGTCTTTCCCGGCGTCCAGCAGCTCGATCTCACCGGCCCGCACGACGTGCTCGCGTCGCTGCCCGACGCCGCCGTGCATCTCGTGTGGAAATCGCGCGAACCGGTCGCGTCGAGCAGCGGGCTCGCGCTGACGCCGACGCACACGTTCGCCGACTGTCCGCCGCTCGACGTGATCTGCATTCCGGGCGGCAGCGGCATCAACGCGTTGCTGCTCGATGCGGAAACGATCGCGTTCGTGCAGCAGCGCGCAGCGAATGCGCGTTACGTGACGTCGGTGTGCACCGGTGCACTGCTGCTCGGTGTCGCAGGCCTGCTGCGCGACCGCCGTGCGACCACGCACTGGCGCTTTCACACGCTGCTCGAACGGCTCGGCGCGGTGCCCGTGCGCGAACGCGTCGTGCGCGACGGCAACCTGATCACCGGCGGCGGCGTCACGGCCGGTATCGACTTCGCGCTGACGATTGCCGCGGAACTGGTCGGCGACGAAGAAGCGCAGGCGATCCAGCTGCAGCTCGAATACGCGCCCGCGCCGCCGTTCGACGCCGGCTCGCCGGACACCGCACCGGCATCGGTCGTCGCGCGCGTGAACGCGCGCACGGCCGCCGGGTTCGACAACCGCGCGCAAACGATCGATCGTGCGCTCGCGGCCATGGCGCGCTGAGCGCACGCCGCACCCGACACCACACGGCGCGCGGCCGTCCCGGCTGCCGCCGCTCATCGCGTCGACGGACATCAGGACCATGCAGATCATCCGCAGCAAAGCATTCACGGCAGACCGCGCGTGGGGCGCGCTCGACATCGCGAATCTGGACGGGATCACCGTCCGCCTGCACTGGACGGACCAACCATATCGATGGCACGTGAACGACGGCGACGAAGTGTTCGCCGTGCTCGACGGCCGCGTCGAGATGCGTTATGGCGAAGCGGGCGTCGAACGCACGGCGATACTCGAGGCAGGCGACGTATTCCACGCGTCGGCCGGCACCGAGCACGTCGCGCATCCGCTCGGCGAAGCGCGCATTCTCGTCATTGAAAAGGAAGGCAGCGCTGAGCGCGGATTACATATCCGCAGCGATCGATGAAGGGCACGCACGCGGCGCCCGAATACGCCGTACGCAGCCGCGCGTTCGGCGACGAAGCCGCTGCGCCGCGCCTCGCGCGGCCTGTCCACCGGGCGCGCGCGGATGCAATCGGTATCTGCCCGCCGATCTCGCACGACGCGTCGCACGCGTGCGATCCGTGCGCGCCGCCCGCTCGCCGCGACTGCTTTCAAAAAGCCTGCCGCGCCCGCCGACAAGCGCCGCAGATCCGGCACGAATTCCCGTCCGACCGCCGTACATCGCATGCCGCCGCGCCGCCCGACGCAGCCGCGGGAATGCGCGTTGCGTCGGCGCATCTCCGTAGATGACCGCTCTTGGCAGACCGCCTTTGCGGACTACACTAATCGATAATGGGTGGCGGCCGGAGCCCGCGCCCTCAGGGAGATGCCGCCATGAATCGGCCGCTGAATCGCATCCTGCCGCGCGTGACCGGAGCCGCATCGGTCTGGACGTGGGTCAAGTGGTCACTGTTGGCCGCGTTGCTGATCGCGGTCGCGATCGTTGCACGCGTCGTGCAGACGGAAATCGAAACGTCGCGATTGCAGGCGCATTACCTGTCCGAGCTGACGCGCGACATCGGCTACACGGTCGAGGCCGGCGCGAGCGACCACATCAGCTTTCCCGCGAACGGCCCGTACGACCGGCGTCTCGGCTATGCGCTGATCCCCGAGTTCCAGCAACGGCTGCTCGCACGCGGCTTCGTCGTCGGCAAGCAGGCGCGCGACTCCGCGCGCATGATGTCGCTCGCCGAGCACGGGCTGTTTCTCCCGTACGCCGAGAAGGATCAGACGGGCCTGATGCTGTTCGATTCGACCGGCTCGCCGCTGTTCGCGTCGGTGTCGCCGCAGCGCGTCTACGCGGATTTCGATACGGTGCCGCGCGTCGTCGTCGACTCGCTGCTGTTCATCGAAGACCGCTATCTGCTCGACGCAAACGAACCGAACCGCAATCCGGCGATCGACTGGGGACGCTTCAGCCGTGCGCTCGCCGATCAGGCGCTGCACGTGGTCAACCATCATCAGGCGCGCCCGGGCGGCAGCACGCTCGCGACGCAGATCGAGAAGTTCCGTCATTCGCCGGACGGCCGTACCGCGACGCCGCCGGAGAAGCTGCGGCAGATCGCATCCGCGTCGATCCGCGCGTATCTGGACGGCCCGCAGACGATGCTCGCGCGCCGCACGATCGTCGTGCGCTATCTGAATTCGGTGCCGCTCGCCGCGCGGCCGCATATCGGCGAAATCACCGGCATCGGCGACGGGCTCGCCGCGTGGTACGGCCGCGACTTCAACGAGGTGAACCGCATCCTGTCCGCGCCGACGACCGGCGACAACATCGACGAACAAGGCGAGACGTTCCGCCAAGTGCTGTCGCTGATCATCGCGCAGCGCGCGCCGTCGTACTTCCTGAATCGCGGCTATCCGGCGCTGCAGCGGCTGACCGACAGTTATCTGCGGCTGCTCGCGAACGGCGGCGTGATCTCGCCGGCGCTGCGCGATGCGGCGCTCGCCGCGCACATCGAGCTCAGTGCGCCGCCGGCTGCGGCCCGCGTGCAGTCGTTCGTGTCGCGCAAGGCGATCACGTCGGCGCGCGCATCGCTGCTCGCGGCACTCGGGATTAGCGATCTCTATCAGCTCGACCAGCTCGACCTCGAAGCGACGAGCACGCTCGACAACGGCGTGCAGCGCGCGGTCGCCGAGCGGCTCGCGCAGGCGTCGACGCGCGACGGCGCACAGGCGGCCGGCCTGTACGGCTTCGAGATGCTCGCGCCGAAGGACGACCCGTCGCACCTCACGTACAGCTTCACGCTGTACGAACATCGCAACGGCGCCAACCTGCTGCGGGTGCAGACCGACAGCGTCAACCAGCCGTTCGACGTCAATCGCGGCGGCCGCATCAACCTCGGCTCGACCGCGAAGCTGCGCACGCTGATCACCTATCTGCAGATCGTGGCCGATCTGCATGCGCGCTACGGGCATCTGTCGAATGCCGAGCTCGCGCGCGTGAAGCCCGATCCGATCGACGGACTCTCGCGCTGGGCGCTCGACTACTTGTCGCATACGCGCGACCGCTCGCTGCAGGCGATGCTCGACGCGGCGGTCGAACGCAAGTATTCGGCGAGCCCCGACGTGTTCTATACGGGCGGCGGCGCGCAGGTCTTCTCGAACTTCGAGAAGTCCGACAACGGCCGCATCATGACGCTGCATACCGCGTTCGAGCATTCGGTGAACCTCGTGTTCGTGCGGCTGATGCGCGACATCGTCCACTATGAAATGGTGCAGACGGCCGGCCCGTCGTCGTCGTGGCTCGGCGATCCGGAACAGCGCAAGCAGTATCTGCAGCAGTTCGTCGACGGCGAAAGCAAGGTGTACGTGAAGCGCTACTACACGCGCTATGCCGGCAAATCGCCCGACGACGCGCTCGCGCTGATGCTGCAGGACGTCCGCAAGTCGCCGCCGAAGATCGCGACCGTGCTGCGCAGCGTCGCGCCGAACGAATCGCTCGCGTGGTTCGAGGCGCAAATGCGCAAGCAACTGAAGGGCACGCCGGCGGCGGCGCTGTCCGACGACGATCTTGCGGCGCTGTATGCGAAGTACGCGATCGATCGCTTCAATCTGAACGATCGCGGCTATATCGCGAGTGTGCATCCGCTCGCACTATGGACGCTCAACTATCTGCGCGTACATCCGGATGCGCCGCTCGACGACGTGCTGCGCGACAGCCGCGACGCGCGCTTCTATACGTATTCGTGGCTGTACAAGACGCGCTATCACGCCACGCAGGACCGCCGCATCCGTCGCATGGTCGAACTGCGCGCCTACGGCGCGATCACGAAGGCCTGGCGTGCACTCGGCTATCCGTTTGCCGAGGTCACGCCGTCGTACGCGGCGGCGATCGGCGCATCGGGCGATCAACCGGACGCGCTCGCGAAACTGATCGGCCTGATCGCGAACGGCGGCGACAAGGCGCCGACGGAAACGATCACGCGCCTGGACTTCGCGAAGGGCACGCCGTACGAAACGCGCTTCGTGCGCGCGCCCGCGCAGCCGCAGCCGGTGCTGTCGCCGGAAATCGTCAACGTCGCACGCACGCTGCTGCGCGACGTCGTGCTGAACGGCACCGCGCGGCGTCTCGCGGGCGGGCTCACGTTGCCCGACGGCAAGACGCTGCCGGTGTACGGCAAGACCGGTACGGGCGACCAGCGCTTCAACGTGTATGCGCGCGGTGCGCGGCTGATCGAATCGCGCAAGGTGAATCGCAGCGGCACGTTCGTATTCGTGATCGGCGACCGGTTCTTCGGCGTGCTGACCGCGACCGCTCACGAACCGTATGCGGCACGCTACGACTTCACGAGCGCGATGGCCGTGCAGTTGCTGAAGTCGATGGCACCGGCGCTCGCGCCGCTGATCGAGCGCCCGGCCAACGCCGGCGTGCGCACCGCCGGGCCGGCGCCGCAGGCGGAGCTGCCCGCGCAGAACGGAGGCGCGACGCAGCCGTCGTGAGCGTCGCGTCGGACGGCGCGCCGCTCAGTGCGAGCGGCCGTCGAAATGCGTGACCGGCAGTGCGTCGAGGTCGACGTCGTCGAGACAGCGCACGTTGATCGCGGCCATCGCGGTGCCGTTCGGATGGACGCCCTCGCCGAACGGATGAATGCCGCAGCGCTTGCAGAAGCGATGACGGATCACGTGCTTGTTGAACGTATACGTGGCGAGGTGTTCGTCGGGCGTGACGAGTGTCATCCGGTCGCGCGGCACGAACCACATCAGCGCGCCCTTGCGCCGACAGATCGAGCAGTTGCAGGCCATCACGCCCTGCAGGTCGCCCTCGACGTCGAACTTCACGTCGCCGCAGTGACAGCTTCCGTGATACAGCATGGTCGTCTCCCGGTGGGTTCGGCACACCTCGGCGGTGCCGTCATAGGTTGCGCACCATGATGCGCATCGCCCGCACGCATCGTCAATCGGCCGACCGCGGCATCGGCGAAGCGGCGCATCCCCGCAAACTGCCTGCCCGGACAAACCCTCGAAGCGTCCGATCATCGAACGCGTACGCGCGATGATCGAACGCGCGCCCGCCGCCTGCGCTTGTCGCGCCCGCCTCGCCACCTCTAACCTTTCAATTTGTAATGAGCGCGATCGATGCGTCGATTCGTGCAGAGAACCTCAACGAAACCGGAGATAGCCATGACCGCACGCGCGGCCCGCGAACCCCAACCCGGACACCAGCCGAAGAAGGCCGCCGCGAGCGGCTGGATCGGCTCGGCGCTCGAGTACTACGACTTCTTCATCTACGCGACGGCGGCAGCGCTGATCTTCCCGCAGATCTTCTTTCCGAAAGGCGATCCGACCACCGCGATCGTCGCGTCGCTCGCGACCTACGGCGTCGGCTATGTCGCGCGGCCGATCGGCGCATTCGTGCTCGGCCACCTCGGCGACACGCACGGTCGCAAGACGGTGCTGCTCTCGTGCATGTTCCTGATGGGCTTTGCGACGATCGGCGTCGGCCTGCTGCCGACCTACGATCAGATCGGCCTGCTGGCGCCGGTCCTGCTCGTGATCCTGCGGCTGATTCAGGGCTTTGCCGTGGCCGGCGAAATCTCCGGCGCAAGCTCGATGATCCTCGAACACGCGCCGTTCGGCCGGCGCGGCTTCTTTTCGAGCTTCACGCTGCAGGGCGTGCAGGCCGGCCAGGTGCTTGCGGCGGCCGTGTTCCTGCCGCTCGCGCACTACATGCCGGCCGAGCAGTTCAACAGCTGGGGCTGGCGCATTCCGTTCCTGCTGAGCGTCGTGGTGATCTTCGCGGGCTGGGCGATCCGCCGCAACGTGACGGAGACGCCCGCCTTCACGGGCGAGGAAGCACGGCAGACGCGCGCGCGCTCGCCCGTCGTCGAGGCATTCAGGTTCCACTGGGCCGATATGCTGCGTGTGGTCTGCATGTCGCTGATGAACGTGATTCCGGTCGTCGCGACGATCTTCGGCGCGGCCTATGCGGTGCAGCCGGCCTACGGCATCGGATTCGCGAAGGACGTCTACCTCTGGATTCCCGTCGCGGGCAACATCGTCGCGGTGCTGGTGATTCCGTACGTCGGCAGTTTGTCCGACCGGATCGGGCGCAAGCCGCCGATCGTGTTCGGCGCGCTGCTCTCGGGGCTGCTCGCATTCGCTTATCTCTATGCGATCAGCATCCAGAGCGTCCCGCTCGCTTTCGCGATGTCGCTGCTGATGTGGGGCGTGGTCTACCAGGGCTACAACGCGGTCTTCCCGAGCTTCTACCCCGAGCTGTTTCCGACGCGCACGCGCGTCTCGGCGATGGCGATCGCGCAGAACGTCGGCACCGCGATCACCGCGATGCTGCCGGCGCTGTTTACGGCCGTCGCGCCGCCCGGCGCGACGCACATCTGGCTGACCGTCGGCGCGATCGCGTTCGGCATCACCGTGATCGCCGCGCTGGCCGCGCTCAGCGCCCGCGAAACCTATCGCATCGCGATGAGCGAGCTGGGCCGCCGCGATGCAGAGCCGGTCGACAAGACCGAGTACGATCGCCGCCGTGCACAGGCGCCAGCGGCGTGAACTCGCCCTGGGCCGCCATTGGCCGCGCCGCGCCACGCGCGTACAGTAGCGTGCAGCTGCGCCGCCCGGCGGCGCAGGCCCCGACCGTCCCGACCAAGGAAACCGCGATGCTCGAACTGCGCCCCGGCTGCGAATGCTGCGACAAGAATCTACCGCCCGATTCGGTGGATGCCCGCATCTGTACGTTCGAATGCACGTTTTGCGCGACCTGCGCCGACACCGTCCTGAAAGGCCGCTGCCCGAACTGCAGCGGCGAATTGGTCGCGCGCCCGAGGCGGCCCGCCGCCCTGCTCGAGAAATATCCGGCGTCGACGCAGCGCGTGCTCAAACCGGGCGGCTGCGCGAACGCGTAGCGAACGGCACGAAGGCCGAATGCCCGTTGCCGGGCGCCGTTAGCGGCGCGCTTCTAGCCGGGCGCCCCTAGCCGGGCGCCCCT
>NZ_KV786737.1:0-6699 GCF_001806955.1 Burkholderia sp. HMSC10F09 | reverse complement strand
GCGGCGCCCGCCGCGGTGTCGCGGCGCCGCGCCGCGAGCCAGATGCTGACGGGCGTCAGCACGAGCATCGTCGTCAGCAGCGGAATGCGCAGCACGGCGATCGCGACGAACGCGAGCGCCGCGATGCCGGCCGCCGCGCGTGCGTGCCGGAGCGGCTTCGCGACCTTCACGGCCATCGCGGCGAGCAGCCCGGCCGCCGCGGCCGCGAGCCCGGCAAACAGATGCTGCACGCGCGGATCGTTCTGCGTCTTCGCGTACAGCACGCCGAGCGCGACGACGACGAGCGTCGGCCCCGCGATCAGCCCGAGAATGCCGGCGAACGCGCCCGGTATCCCGCGAAAGCGCATGCCGACCGCGACCGACAGGTTGATCACGTTGCCGCCGGGCAGGAACTGGCAGAGGCCGAGCAGATCGGTGAATTCGTCGGCGGACAGCCAGCGGCGCTCCTCGACGATCGTGCGCCGCGCGAACGGCAGCGCACCGCCGAACGACATGAGGCCAAGCGACAGAAAACCGGTGAACAGCTCGGCGAGGCCGACCCGTCGCGGCGGCGTGACGGGCGGCGGAGAAGCGGATGGCATGGGGGTCCTCATCGAAAGTAGGCCGAGGTTACCGCCGATCCGCGCGGCGGCAAAACGATTTTATCGACGCGCCTTTGTGAACTAGAATCACAAGCATGCGTCGCGACCTGCCACCCTTCTCCGCGCTTCGGGCCTTTGAAGCCGCGGCCCGCCATGAAAGCTTCAGCGCTGCCGGCGACGAGCTGCATGTGACCCACGGTGCCATCAGCCGGCAAATCGCCGGCTTCGAGGCATGGCTCGGCAAGCCCGTGTTTCACCGCTACGGCAAGCGCGTGAAGCTCACCGACGAAGGCCGCCGCTATCTCGACACCGTGCGCGCCGCGTTCGACAGCATCGCGCTCGCGACCGAGCAGCTGCGCCACACCGGCACCGCGCGCGTGCTGCGCATCAATGCACTGCCGACCTTCGCGATGAAATGGCTGCTGCCGCGGCTGTCGCGGTTCCAGCGCGACGTGCCGAACGTCGAGTTGAAGCTGTCGACGTCGAATGCGCCGCTCGACACGCTCGACGGCTTCGACGTCGCGATCCGGCGCGGCCCCGGCCACTGGCCGGCATGCACGAGCGGCCACTTCCTCGACGAAAGCGTGATTCCGGTCTGCAGCCCGGCGCTGCTCAAGCGCGCGCCGATCGCGCGCGCGGACGATCTCGCGCGGCACGTGCTGCTGCATTCGGATACGCGGCCGGAAGGCTGGCGCGACTGGTTCGCGGCGGCCGGCGTGACGATGAAGGCGCGCAAGCGGCAGTCGTTCGACCACTTCTATCTCGCGCTGCAGGCGGCCGTCGACGGGCTCGGCGTCGCGCTCGGCCCGCTGCCGCTGATCGACGACGAACTCGCGAGCGGCCGCCTCGTGATGCCGCTCGCCGGCCCGCGCATCGCGACGCGCAGCTACTGGTGGATCGCGCCGCGCGCGCCGGCGGACGATCCGCTCGTCGCGCAGTTCTGCGGGTGGCTGGAAGCGCAGTCGAACGTCGGCGCGTAGTACCGCCCGGTTCGACCGGGCAGGCGGCGCGGGCGGCCTTGCACCGCCCGCTGCCGCGCATCGCTCAGACCACCGGGCCCGGCTCCTTTTCCTTGCGCAGCAGCGCGTACAGGATGATCGCGCCGAACGTGGCGGTACCGATGCCGCCGAGCCCGAAGCCGCCGATCTTCAGCGAGAAGTCGCCGGCGCCGAGCACGAGCGTGACGGCCGCGACGATCAGGTTGCGGTTGTCCGAGAAATCGACCTTGTTGACGACCCAGATCCGCGCGTCCGTCACGGCGATCAGCCCGAACACGACGATCGACACGCCGCCGAGCACCGCGCCCGGAATGGTCTGGATCACCGCGCCGAACTTCGGCGAGAAGCCGAGCACGATCGCGATCACCGCGGCGACTGCGAACACGAGCGTCGAGTAGATGCGCGTGACGGCCATTACGCCGATGTTCTCCGAATAGGTCGTCACGCCGGTGCCCCCGACGCTGCCCGACACGATCGTCGCGAGCCCGTCGCCGATGAACGCGCGGCCGACGTAGCGGTCGAGGTTCTGCCCCGTCATCGCGCTGACGGCCTTGATGTGGCCGAGGTTCTCGGCGACGAGGATCACCGCGACGGGCGCGAGCATCAGCATCGCGTGCGGATCGAACACCGGCGCGGTGAAGGCCGGCATCCCGAACCACGCGGCGTGCGACACGATCGAGAAGTCGATCGGCTTGCCGAGCCCCATGCCGTTCGTCGCGACCGCATAGATCGCGTACGCGATCACGAGACCGACCAGGATCAGCAGCCGCTGCATCATGCCGCGCGCGAACACCGCGACGCCGCCGACGCAGAGCACGGTGACGAGCGCCATCGTCGAATCGAAGTTCGACGCCGACACGCCCTTGACCGCGATCGGCGCAAGGTTCAGCCCGATCACCGCGACCACCGCGCCGGTCACCACGGGCGGCATCAGCGTCTCGATCCAGCGCGTGCCGATCGCCGACACGAGCGCGCCGAGCGCGACGTACACGACGCCGCACGCGACGATCCCGCCGAGCGCGACGGGGATGTTCGGGTTCGGGCCGCTGCCGCCGTAGCCCGTCACCGCGATCACGAGGCCGATGAACGCGAAGCTCGAGCCGAGATAGCTCGGCACGCGGCCGCCGACCAGGACGAAGAACAGCAGCGTGCCGATGCCCGACATGAAGATGCACAGGTTCGGATCGAAGCCCATCAGCAGCGGCGCGAGCACGGTCGAGCCGAACATCGCGACGACGTGCTGCACGCCCATCGCGACCATCTGCGGCCACGGCAGGCGCTCGTCGGGGCCGACCACGCGCGCGGACGCGCCGGTCGACTGCACCCGCCAGCGCGGGAAGTAGGAATCGGACATGGGAAAAAGGGCTCCTGTCGGTCGCCGGCTGCGACGGTGCGCCGGTCTGGAAACTCGCGCGAGTTTACGGAGCGGAAATGGGGCTGGCAAGCGCGGCCCGCGCGCTTGACGGCGGGCGGCAGTACGAACCGACGGCCGCGCAATTTCGAACCTGTCCGCTTCCCAGCGCGCGGCGCGCTGCCCTACAGTACGCGGACCGCTGCGATACCAGGGCGCAGCGGGTTGTGAGTGGCTCCCGCTCGCCGCCCGCGCGTTGCGCCGGGCGGCTTTTTTATGCGCACGCCGATCGCGCCCGCGGCCCGCTGCCGCGTCGCGCGACGTAAGCGCGCGCTCACATCGCGCAACGCGCGCGGTCCGTCACGGGTTGATGTACTGGAACAGCGACAGGTTCTGCAACTGCGCGTACGCCTTCTGCGCGCCCGTCAGCGCGTTCTGCATCTGCAGGAACTGGCTGATCGTCGACACCATGTTGGTGCTCGTCAGATCGGCGAGGTTGCTGGTCACCTGCAGCGTATTCGTCTGGTTCACGGCCTGCATCGCCTGGATTTCCTGCTCGCGGCCGCCGACCGACGCCTGCACGGTGAGGATGTTCGTCATCGTGTTGTCGAGCTTCGTCGTGCCGGTCGTCATCGCGTTCGCGAGCTTCGCGGCCGCGACCGTGTCGCTGCCGATCGGCACCTTCAGCGCCGCGATCATCGTGTCGAGCGTCGCGAACACGTCGGTGCCGGCCTGCGGCGCGGGCGTGACCGAGAACGTGTCGTTCGGCGACGGCGTGCCCGACACCGGCACCGACAGGCCGTTGCCGAGCGCGATCGCCGTGCCGTCGGCATACGGTTGCGGCGCCGTGGTCGTCGGCGGCGCGGCCGTCTCGTCGGTCACCGTGTAGGTCGGTGCGGCCGACGTGCCGCCGAACGTGATCGTGAACGTGTGCGTGTTCGTCGCGGCCGACGGATCGGTGATCGTCACCGCGCCGATCGTCGCCGTGCCCTGGTTCGCCGCGCCGGCGGCCGGCACCGGCTGGCTGCCGAGCATCGGCACCGACAGGAACACGCTCGCGCCGTCGTCGCCCTGCGCGATCGTGCGCGTGTCGGCGATCTGCACCTGCCGCGCGCCGCGGTCGCCGCTGTAGACCACGCCGCCGCCCGTGCCGTTCGCGAACGGCGCCGTCGTCGACTGGTAGCCCGCGAACAGGTAGTTGCCGGCGCCGTCGGTCGAGTTCGCGAGCGTCAGCAGCTGGTCGCGATAGCCCTGCAGCTGCGTCGCGAGCGCCGACCGGTCGCTGTCCGACAGCGCGCCGTCGCCGGCCCGGATCACGATCGAATGGATGCTGTTGAGCAGGCTGTTCACGCTCGTAAGCGCCTGATCCTCCTTCTGCAGCGACGACAGCGCGACGTTCTGGTTCGTCGCGTACTGCGACAGCGTCGCCGAGGTCATCGACAGCTGCACGGCCTGCGCCGCGCCGAGCGGGTTGTCGGCGGCCGTCGACAGGCTCACGCCGCTCGAAATCTGCTGATACAGCTGCGCGAGCTGCGCCTGCTGGTCGCTCATCTGCGCGACGTTCAGCTGGTAGAACTGGGCTGTGGAAATCCGCATCGCTTCGATCCCCGGAATCAGTTGAACAGGCCGAGCACGGTCTGGAACAGCGTCGCCGCCGTCTGGATCACCTTCGCGTTCGCCTGGTAGAGCTGCTGGTACTGCATCAGGTTCGCCGCTTCCTCGTTCTGGTTCACGCCCGACACCGACTGCTGCGCGGACGTGATCTGGCCGACCAGCGCCGTCTGCGCGGCGCTCGACGACTTGAGCTGGCTCGCCGCGTTGCCGATGTCGTTCACGTAGCTCGCGTACGCACCGGTCAGCGTGACCGTGCCGTTGCCGAACGACTTCGCGGTGACGAGCTTCGAGAGCGCGAGCGCGTTGGTGCCGTCGTTCGTACCGCCCGCGTACGGGCCGATCGTGAACGTATCGCCGTCGGCCGGCGCGCCGGACAGCGACACCGTCACGCCGTTCAGCGCGCCCGGTGCGGTGCCCGACATCGTCAGCGTCGCGCCGGCGGCCGGGTCGTACGGCACGGGCGTCGTCGAGTTCGCGATCGTCACCGTCTGCGGCGGCGTGCCGGCGATCGTCACCGTCGTGCCGGCCGGGAAGCCCGACAGCGACTTCGTCGCCGCGTCGTAGGTCAGCGTCGTGGCCGGCACCTGATAGCCGGCGCCCACCGGCCCCTGCGTGACGGTCGCGGTGCCCGCGTTGGTCGACGCGGCCGACGTGACGACCGGCGACGCGGCAGCGATCGCGGAGCCGTTCGAGGTCGCGAGCTTGAAGCCGTCGAGCGCGCCGCGCGTCGGCAGCACGGTGAACTGGTCGCCGGCCTGCATCGTGCCGGACGACACCGAGAAGTCGAGCCCGCCGATCGAGCCGGGCATCGTGTTCGACGTGCCGACCACCGAGCCGGTCGCGCGGTCGGTCAGCGTGTATTGCGTGCCGTCGAACGACAGCGTGTAGTCGCCGGTGGTCGGCTGGGATGCGTTCGAAAACGACACCGACAGCGTCGCGTCGCCCTGGTTGCGCGTGTCGGCATAGACGGTCGGCGCGCCGACCGCGAACAGGTTGCTGCCGACGTTGCCCGACAGATCGATGCCGAGCGCGTTCTGCGCGTTGACCTGCGCGGCGAAGCTGGCCGCGATCGCGCCGAGCTTCGCCTGCGCCGGATCGAGCGTCTGGCTGCGGAACGCGAGCAGGCCGCCGAGCGTACCGCCGGACAGCGACGTGTCGGGCAAGTACTGGTTCGGGCCCGGCGGATTCGCGCCGGCGATGCCCTGCGACACGACGGTCAGCTCGCTCGGGTCGGACGGCGACGTGACGGTCGCGAGCTGATAGCTCTTGTCCGCGACGACGAGCGGCTGGCCGCCCGCGAGGAACACGCTGTAGCCGTCGCTGTTGCGCACGACCTGCACGCCCGCGAGGCTCGACAGGTTCGACACCGCGAGGTCGCGCTGGTCCATCAGCTGGTTCGGCGGCTGCCCCTGGCTGCTCGCGGCGGCGATCTGCTGGTTCAGCTGCGCGATCTGCGCGGTGTAGGTGTTGATCTGCGACACGGCGCTCGTGAGCTGCGTGTTCACGCTCTGGCGCAGTGCGTCGTACTGCTGGCCGGCGGCCGTGATCTGGTCGGCGAGCGTCTGCGCGTTGCTCATCGCCGTCTGCCGCACCGTCGGGTCGGCCGCGTTGTTCGCGACGTTCTGCAGCCCCGTGAAGTAGTTCGTGATCGCGGTCGAAATGCCGGCGGTCGGGCTGCCGATGTAGTTGTTCAGCTGCGCGACGAGCGAATACCAGGTCGACAGCGCGCCGCTTTGCGTCTGCGCGGTGTTCAGCTGGTCGCTCAGGTACTGGCTGTACTGCCGCTGCACGGTAACGGTGTTCACGCCCTGCGGCAGATAACCGCTGCTCGTGTACTGGCCGCTCGCTTCCGCGTAGACGGGCCGCTCCACCGAATAGCCGGGCGTCGCGGCGTTGCTGATGTTCTGACCGGTCGTCGTGAGGCCCCAGAGCGCGGCGTTGAGGCCGCTGACGCCGAGGTTCATGAGTGTGTTGGACATGCGCGATCCTGATGAGCCGGCCGCGCTGCGGCCGCCGGGTTGCGTGACTCCCGGTATAACGGCCGCGGATCGAAAAAATTGAGGGAAAAATGGCCGCCCGACGCGCATGTCGCGCATCGGCCGCCGGCGCTGCCCGGCGCGACACCGGCGAGCCTGCCGCGCGCCGTCGCGGCGCG
>NZ_KV786736.1:0-9493 GCF_001806955.1 Burkholderia sp. HMSC10F09 | reverse complement strand
CGCGCTGCCCGTGCGCGCGGCCGGCGCGAGCGGCCCGGCCAGCCGTCCGAGCCGCGGCCCGTTTCGCGCCGTTCCCCCTGACCTGTCGGACGAACAGTTATACTTGTCCGCTACATCCCCGCTACCGCCACGCGCTTCCCGACCGCACCAGACTCTCTATGCGAATCAAATTGAAGAACATCGGCCTGATTGCCGCGGGCCTCGCCACTGGCGTGTTCGCCACGCTGCAGATTTCCGCATCGGCCGAGCAGACCGTCACGGCGCCGCTTCCCCTCGACCAGCTCCGCCTGTTCGCGGAAGTCTTCGGCCAGATCAAGCGCGAGTACGTCGAGCCGGTCGACGACAAGAAGCTGCTGACGGCGGCGATCAAGGGCATGGTGTCGAGCCTCGACCCGCATTCGTCGTTCCTCGACAAGACCGACTATGACGAGCTGCAGGAGCAGACGAAGGGCCGCTTCGCCGGTCTCGGCATCGAGATCTCGCAGGAAGACGGGCTCGTCAAGGTGATCTCGCCGATCGAAGACACGCCTGCATTCCGCGCCGGCATCCGTCCGGGCGACCTGATCACGCGCATCAACGACAAGCCGGTACGCGGCATGACGCTCGACAAGGCCGTCAAGCAGATGCGCGGCGAGCCGGGCACGAAGGTCACGCTCACTATCTTCCGCAAGAGCGACGACCGCACGTTCCCGGTCACGGTCACGCGCGCGATCATCAAGGTTCAGAGCGTCAAGATGAAGATGCTCGATCCGGGTTACGCGTACATCCGCATCACGAGCTTCCAGGAGCGCACGACGCCCGATCTCGCCGCGAAGCTGCAGGACATCGCGCGCCAGCAGCCGAACCTGAAGGGCCTGATCCTCGACCTGCGCAACAACGGCGGCGGCCTGCTGCAGAGCGCGGTCGGCGTCGCCGGCGCGTTCCTGCCGCCCGACTCCGTCGTCGTGTCGACCAACGGCCAGATTCCGGATTCGAAGCAGGTCTATCGCGACACCTACGACAACTACCGGCTGCCGTCCTTCGACGGCGATCCGCTGAAGGGCCTGCCGCCGATCTTCAAGACGGTGCCGATGGTCGTGCTGACGAACGCGTATTCGGCATCCGCGTCGGAAATCGTCGCCGGCGCGCTGCAGGATTCGAAGCGCGCGCTGATCATGGGCAAGACGACGTTCGGCAAGGGTTCGGTGCAGACGGTCCGTCCGATGACGGCCGACACCGCGCTGCGCCTGACCACCGCGTACTACTACACGCCGAGCGGCCGTTCGATCCAGAACAAGGGCATCACGCCCGATCTGCCGGTCGACCAGTACGCGGACGGCGATCCGGACGACGTGCTCGTCACGCGCGAAGTCGACTATACGAACCACCTCGCGAACACGCAGGATCCGAACGAGAAGAAGGAACAGGAAGAGCGCGAGCAGCGCCGGATGGATCAGCTGCGCATCCTCGAGGAGCAGAACGACAAGAAGACGCCGGAGCAGCGCCAGAAGGATCGCGATCGCAAGCCGATCGAGTTCGGCAGCGCCGACGACTTCATGATGCAGCAGGCGCTCAACAAGCTCGAGGGCAAGCCGGTCCAGGAATCGAAGTCGCTGCTCGCCGAGAGTACGAAGAGCCCGGCAGGCAAGCCGGCTGCGGCAGCGAAGGCGTCGGGCGCCGCCGCGAAGCCGGCCGCCGCACCGAAGCCCGCGTCGGCGCCGCAGTAAGCGTCGGCCGACATCGGACGGGCCATCGCGGGAAGACCGCGATGGCCCGTTTTTCATGCGCGCCTAGAATAGACCGGTACGCCCGCGCCCGCTCGCGCGGCGGCATCGCTGACGACACACCATGAACGACGATCAACTCCTTCGCTATTCCCGCCACATCCTCGTCGACGAAATCGGCATCGAGGCGCAGCAGCGCTTTCTCGACGCGCATGCGATCGTCGTGGGCGCCGGCGGCCTCGGCTCGCCTGCGGCGATGTATCTGGCGGCGTCGGGCGTCGGCACGATCACGCTCGTCGACGCCGACACGGTCGACCTGACGAACCTGCAGCGGCAGATCCTGCACGCCACCGCGTCGGTCGGCCGCAGCAAGGTCGAATCGGGACGCGACACGCTCGCGCAGCTGAACCCGGACGTCGTCGTGCAAGCGGTCGCCCAGCGCGTCGACGACGCATGGCTCGACGCGCGTGTGCCGAGCGCGACGGTCGTGCTCGACTGCACCGACAACTTCGCGACGCGCCATGCGATCAACCGCGCCTGCGTCGCGCACGGCGTGCCGCTCGTATCGGGCGCCGCGCTGCGCTTCGACGGGCAGATCAGCACGTTCGACTTCCGCGACGCGGCCGCGCCCTGCTACGCGTGCGTGTTTCCGGAGGATCAGCCGTTCGAGGAAGTCGCGTGCGCGACGATGGGCGTGTTCGCGCCGACGGTCGGCATCATCGGCGCGATGCAGGCCGCCGAAGCGCTGCGCGTGATCGGCGCGATCGGCACGACGCTGAACGGCCGGCTGATGATGCTCGATTCGCTGCGCATGGAATGGACGACGATGAAGATCGCGCGCCAGCCCGACTGCCCGGTGTGCGGCAAGCGGCACTGACGCGCATGTGCACAACGATCGTCATGATCGTCGAGGACTAGCCGCCGACGACTATGCGGCGGCGTCCGCGCGCGGTTCGGCGACTGCGAGGCGCTTCAACGCCGCCTGCACTTCCTCGGGCTCGAATGCGGCGAGCACGTCCGCCGTCGGCTTTTCGAGCGACTTCAGATGCGCGCGCAGAATCTCCTGCTTCACGACGAGCAACTGGCTCGGATGCATCGAGAATTCGGTGAGCCCCATGCCGAGCAACAGCCGCGTGAGTGCCGGATCGCCAGCCATTTCGCCGCATACCGACACCGGCACGCCCGCGCGCTTCGCTTCGCGCAGCGTATAGGCGATCAGGTGCAGCACGGCCGGATGCAGCGGGTCGTACAGATGCGCGACCGCGTTGTCGGCGCGGTCGATCGCGAGCGTGTACTGGATCAGGTCGTTCGTGCCGATCGACAGGAAATCGAAGCGCTTCAGAAACAGCGGCAGCGCGATCGCGGCGGCCGGAATTTCGATCATCGCGCCGACGCGCACGTTCGGATCGTACGCGAGCCCCGCGTCGTCGAGCTGGCGCTTCGCTTCGCGAATCAGGTCGAGCGTCTGGTCGATCTCCTGCGCATGCGCGAGCATCGGTATCAGGATCTTCACCTGACCGAACGCCGACGCGCGCAGGATCGCGCGCAACTGCGTGAGAAACATCTGCGGCTCGGACAGGCTCCAGCGAATCGCGCGCAGCCCGAGCGCCGGGTTCGGCGCGGTTTCGCAGCCTTCGTCGAGCGCTTCGAGCGGCTTGTCCGCGCCGACGTCGATCGTGCGGATCGTGACGGGCATGCCCTTCATCCACTCGACCGCACGCTTGTACGCGGCGAACTGCTCCTCCTCTTCCGGCATCTCCTTCTGATGCATGAACAGGAATTCGGAGCGAAACAGCCCGACGCCGACCGCGCCCGCATCGACCGCCGCCTTCGCGTCGTCGGGCAGCTCGATGTTCGCGTACAGCGCGATCGGCGTGCCGCACAAGGTCTGCGTCGGCGAGAACTTCAGGCGCTGCAGCTTGCGCTGCTCGAGCAGCTTCTCCGACTGCCGGTACGAATATTCCTCGAGCACGATCGGCGCCGGATCGACGATCACGATGCCCTGATCGCCGTCGACGATGATGAGATCGTCCTGACGGATCAGCGCGCTCGCATGCTGCACGCCGACCGCGGCCGGAATGCCGAGGCTGCGCGCGACGATCGCCGTATGCGACGTGCGGCCGCCGAGATCGGTGACGAACGCCTGGAACGACTGCGTCTTGAACTGCATCATGTCGGCCGGCGCGATGTCGTGCGCGACGACGATCATCTCGCTCGTGCCGTTCGCCGCCGCGCCGTCGAGCGCCTGGGCGGCCGACGGTGCGCCCGCGAGCGCCTTCAGCACGCGCTCGACGACCTGCTCGATGTCGGCCTTGCGCTCGCGCAGATATTCGTCTTCGATGTCGTCGAAGTGGCGCGTGAGCAGATCGAGCTGTTCGGTCAACGCCCATTCGACGTTGTAGCGGCGCGTGCGGATCAGGTCGATCGTTTCCTGGACGAGCATCGCGTCGCCGAGGATCATCGCGTGCACGTCGATGAATGCGCCGACTTCGGACGGCGTGTCGTCGGTCAGGTCGGCGCGCAGTGCTTCGAGCTCGCGATGCACGGCGTCGAGCGCCGCGCGGAAGCGCTCGACCTCGGCCTCGATCCGGTTCGCCTCGATCAGGTAATGGGCGACGTCGAGCGCCGCCGGCGCGATCAGATACGCTCGCCCGATCGCGATACCACGTGAGACGGGAATGCCATGCAGCGTGAAGGACACGCGCACCTCCTCTGTACATGAAAAGCCGCGGCACACTGCTGCGATGCGCTTATGACCCCGGATAGCGATTATAAATTCCGCGCGTGTCCGCTGACTGCATGCAGCGCAGCATTGCGCGTTTCGCATCAATGCTGCCGGCGAAAAAAAAGCCGCGGAATCCGCGGCATTCTGACTGGAATCGGCAACGATTCCGTGCGTCGGTTTACTGACCTTCGCCGAACTTGTCGGCGATCAGCTTCAGCAGCGCATCCATCGCTTCCTTCTCGTCGGGGCCGTCGGTCTCGATCGTGATCGTGCTGCCGATGCCCGCCGCGAGCATCATCACGCCCATGATGCTCTTCGCATTGATCTTGCGCCCGTTGCGCGACATCCAGACTTCCGACTGGAAATTGCCGGCCAGTTGCGTGAGCTTGGCCGATGCGCGTGCATGGAGCCCCAGTTTGTTGACGATGGTGGTTTCTTGTTGAAGCATGATGATCGGTCGGGTCGGTCGAGGCCGCCGGCGGCGCGCGCCGGCTGCACGGTCTAAAACGAAAGCGGATAACGGTCAGTGCGATTCGGTGCGCGGCTGCGGCTCCGGCGGAATCGGCGCGCATTGCCCGCAACCGACTTCCGACGGCGGCGGCGGCGTGCCGGCCGCCACCTCGTGCACGCCCTTCGCGCCGCCGGACAGCGCCTTGTCGACGAGCTTGTCGAGCGGCATCGTCCGATAGCATACGGCGCGCACCAGCATCGGCAGGTTCACGCCCGCGAGCACGCGCACGTCGGCGATCTTCGCGAGCTGGCCCGCGATGTTCGCCGGCGTCGCGCCGTACATGTCGGTCAGCACGACCGCGCCGTTCTCTTCCTTCAGGCGCGCGAGTTCCGCATGCGCGAACGCCATCACCTGGGCGGGATCGCTGTCCGCCTGCACGTCGATGCAGCCGATGCGGGCGGGCACGCCGCCGTAGATGTGCGCAATGCAGTCCCGCAGCGCGGTGGCGAGCGGGGCGTGCGCGATGATCAGAATCCCGGCCATGTCAGACCGCTCCCGGCCGCCCCTGGCGGACCGACAGCCCGCGGCGGGGCAGCGGGCGTAGCGAATGAGGGGATCGTTTCATGTTCAGCCTTGCAACAGTGTCGGCCCGACCGCCGGGCCTTCGGCGCGCCGATCGCGGCGCCGGACGAGCGGGCATTGTAGCAGGCCGGTCATGCCGATCCGGCGGCGGCGGGCCTGCGCGGCCGCCGCCGGTGTGATGCGGCGGGCGCCTACGCGGCCGCCCGCTCCAGCGCGTCGATGAACATCGCGGCAACGTCGAAGCCCGTCTGCTCCATGATTTCGCGAAAGCATGTCGGGCTCGTCACGTTCACCTCCGTGAGCCAGTCGCCGATCGCGTCGAGGCCGACGAGCAGCAGCCCGCGCGGGGCGAGCACCGGGCCCAGCGTCTCGGCGATCTCGCGGTCGCGCGGCGTCAGCGGCTGCGCGACGCCAAGGCCGCCGGCCGCGAGATTGCCGCGCACCTCGCTGCCCTGCGGAATCCGCGCCAGCGAATACGGCACCGGCTCGCCGCCGATCAGCAGAATGCGCTTGTCGCCGGCCTTGATCTCGGGAATGAACTTCTGCGCCATCACCGAGCGCGTGCCGTCGTGGCTCAGCATCTCGATGATCGAACCGAGGTTCATGCCGTCCGGCTTCACGCGGAACACGCCCATGCCGCCCATCCCGTCGAGCGGCTTCAGGATCACGTCGCCGTGCTCCGCATGGAATGCGCGCAGCCGTTTCGCGTCGCGCGTGACGAGCGTCGGCGCGACGAACTGCGGGAACTCGCCGATCGCAAGCTTTTCCGAATGGTCGCGGATCGACTGCGCGCGGTTGAACACGCGCGCGCCCGCGCGCTCGGCCAGTTCGAGCAGCCACGTCGACGTCACGTATTCCATGTCGAACGGCGGATCCTTGCGCATCAGGACCGCGCCGAACGACTCGAGGCGCCGCGCGTCGACGGGCCCCGCCTCGTACCAGGTCTCGCGATGCAGATCGTCCAGTTCGCCGACGAACGTGATGCGCCGCACGTCGGCCTCGACCGCCGAGCCCGTCCAGGCGAGCTCGCGCGGCTCGCACGCGTAGATCGCATGGCCGCGGCGCGCGGCCTCGGCCATCATCGCGTAGGTCGAATCCTTGTAGATCTTGAAGCGCTCGAGCGGGTCGGCGATAAAGAGAATGTCCATGCGGGTCCTGTACGTAGCGAAGCCCGGTTACACCTGAATGGCTTCGGGATCGGTCTTTTCGAGTTCGATCGACGATGCGATCAGCGACAGGCGCGCGACGACGCCGTACATGTAGAAGCGATTCGGCGGCGCGGCGCCGGGCTTCGCCCCGGCATCGGGCAGCGCGGTGTGCTCGAAGCCGAGCGGCACGTAGTGCATGCCCGGTGCGTTCAGGTTCTGGTCGCGCTCGCGGCCGCCGTGCGTGCGATAGAAGCCGCCGACGACGTAGCGGTCGATCATGTAGACGACCGGCTCCGCGACTTCGTCGCCGACGCGCTCGAACGTATACACGCCTTCCTGCACGATCACGTCGCGCACCGCGAGGCCGGCCTTCGACTCGGCCATCTGCGCGCGCTCGGCCTTCGACATCCGGCCGATCTCGGCCGCATCGTGCACGGTCATCACGCCGCGCCCGGCGGTGCCCGCATCGGCCTTCACGACGACGTACGGCTTTTCGCTGATGCCGTATTCGCGATACTTGCGCGCGATCTTCTTCAGCACGCCGTCGATCGCGTCGGCGAGCGCCTGCTCGCCTTCATGCGCCTGCCAGTCGACGCCTTCGACGTGCGCGAAATACGGATTCACCATCCACGGATCGACGCCGACCATCTTCGCGAACTTCTTCGCGACGTCGTCGTAGCACGAGAAGTGCGTCGACTTGCGGCGCACGGCCCAGCCCGCATGCAGCGGCGGCAGCAGATACTGCTCGTGCAGGTTTTCGAGCACCGACGGAATGCCGGCCGACAGGTCGTTGTTCAGCAGGATCGAGCACGGATCGAAGTTCTTCAGGCCGAGGCGGCGCTGCGAACGCTCGAGCGGTTCGAGCACGATCTTCTGGCCGTCGGCGAGCGTGATCGGCGTGATGTCGGTGATGCTCGGATCGAGCGAGCCGAAACGCACGTTCAGGCCGGCCTGGCGCATGATGGTGGCGAGCCGCGCGACGTTTTCCAGATAGAAGGCGTTGCGCGTCGGCAGCTCGGGAATCACGAGCAGGTTTTTCGCGTCCGGGCAGATCTTCTCGATCGCGGCCATCGCCGCCTGCACGGCAAGCGGCAGCACTTCGGACGGCAGATTGTTGAACGCGCCGGGGAACAGGTTCGCGTCGACGGGCGCCAGCTTGAAACCGGCGTTGCGCAGGTCCACCGAACAATAGAACGGCGGCGTATGTTCCTGCCATTCGAGCCTGAACCAGCGTTCGATCGCAGGCGTCGCGTCGAGGATCTTCTGCTCGAGCTCGAGCAGCGGACCGTTCAACGCGGTAACGAGGTGGGGAACCATGAATCACTCGCGAGCGGGAGAATGAAGATTGTAGAGCAATTGCCTTGCCCATTTGGGGATTGCGCCCGCTTTCACAAGGATTTGGAGAAAGTTTGTCGCTATTGACCCGATAGCGTGAAGGGTTATCGGTCCCGTTCGCGACCGTGCGGAGAAAAAAAGCCCGCCGGAAGGCGGGCCGAAGTCGCTGCGCTCATCGTGTGCGGCGGGCCGCCGTCGCGGCGCCCCGCCGGATTGGGTGCGCTTATTCGACGTGTTCGCCGTGCAGGATCACGTCGAGGCCTTCGCGCTCTTCCTCTTCGGTCACGCGCAGGCCGATCGTCAGGTCGATCAGCTTCAGCAGCACGAAGCTCAGCACGCCGCTGTAGACGAGCGTGATCAGCACGCCCTTCGCCTGCAGCAGCAGGCTGCCGTCGAAGCCGCCGATGTCCTTGACCGCGAACACGCCCGTCAGCAGTGCGCCGAGAATCCCGCCCACGCCGTGCACGCCGAACGCGTCGAGCGAATCGTCGTAGCCGAGCTTCGACTTCAGCCAGGTCGCCGACCAGAAGCAGACGACGCCCGCGGCGATGCCGATCACGAGTGCACCCGCGACGCCGACGAAGCCGGCGGCCGGCGTGATCGCGACGAGCCCCGCGACCGCGCCCGACACGATGCCGAGCACCGAAGGCTTACCCTTCGCGATCCATTCGGCAAACATCCAGCCGAGCGCCGCGCAAGCCGTTGCGACCTGCGTCGTCAGCATCGCGAAGCCGGCACGGCCGTCGGCGGCAACCGCCGAGCCCGCATTGAAGCCGAACCAGCCGACCCACAGCATCGAGCCGCCGATCATCGTCAGCACCAGGTTGTGCGGCGCCATCGATTCGCGGCCGTAGCCGACGCGCTTGCCGAGCACGAGGCACGACATCAGGCCCGCGATACCGGCGTTGATGTGCACCACGGTGCCGCCCGCGAAGTCGAGCACGCCGTCGGCCGACAGCCAGCCGGTCGGCTCCCACACCATGTGCGCGATCGGCACATAGACGATCAGCGACCAGAGCGTCATGAACACGAGCATCGCCGAGAACTTCATGCGGTCGGCGAACGCGCCGCAGATCAGCGCCGGCGTGATGATCGCGAAGGTCATCTGGTAGACGAAGTAGACCGATTCCGGAATCGTCGTCGCGAGGTGGCTGACGGTCAGCGTCGTCGCCTTGTCGCCCTTGATGTAGTTCATGCCGTGCAGGAACACGCGCGACAGGCCGCCGATGAAGCCGTTGCCCGGCGTGAACGCGAGGCTGTAGCCGATCACGGTCCACAGCACCGTGATCAGCGCGGTGATCGCGAAGCTCTGCATCACGGTCGCCAGCACGTTCTTCTTGCGCACCATGCCCGCGTAGAACAGCGCGAGGCCGGGAATCGTCATGAACAGCACGAGTGCGGTGGAGGTCAGCATCCACGCGGTGTCGCCCGCGCTGATCTTCGACGAATCGACCGAGAACGGCGCGCTCGGCGCCGCGGGAGCGGCGGCGGCCGATGCATCGGCCGGAGCCGAAGCGGCGGCCGAAGCCGGCGCGGCTGCGGCGGCGGA
>NZ_KV786735.1:0-6013 GCF_001806955.1 Burkholderia sp. HMSC10F09 | reverse complement strand
CGCACCGCCGGTGCGGCGCGCGCAACGGGCGCGCGATGCGGCCCGAACGCGAACGTCGCGCCGCCGCGCTCCGCGCCGATCCAGACGCGCATGCCGGGCGCGAACGTCAGCGCATCGCCTGCGCGCATCCAGTGATCGTCGAGCCGGCCTTCGATCGTGACCCACAGCACGCCGTGCGTCACGTGCAGCGTGGTACGGTCGACGATCCGCCACCGGCCGGCCGGCTCGTCGCCGTCCATCGCGTAGAGTCGCCATTCGCGCATCGCCCCTCCCGGTCGCCTGTGTCCGATGACGTCAGTATTTCGGACGGCAGCGGCACGCCGACAGATACGCCTGCAGACACTTTCGACAGAACTGTACTGCCGCGCGCACGAGACAGCGCCGCGCGAGGTGACGCCCGTCTGCACGGCGCGAGCGCTTTCCCTACAATGTCGGGTGTCCTGCGCCCCCGCCCTCGCCTCATGTCCGACCGCCCGTCTGCCGCCGCCCCCGGCGAAAAGAACCTCACCGTCATGCTCTGGCTCGTCGCCACGGGCTTCTTCATGCAGACGCTCGATTCGACGATCGTGAACACCGCACTGCCGTCGATGGCAGCGAGTCTCGGCGAATCGCCGTTGCGGATGCAATCGGTCGTGATCGCCTATTCGCTGACGATGGCCGTGATGATTCCGGTGTCCGGCTGGCTCGCCGACACGTTCGGCACGCGCCGCGTCTTCTTCAGCGCGATCCTCGTGTTTTCGCTCGGCTCGCTGCTGTGCGCGAACGCACATACGCTGCCGCAACTGGTCGCGTTCCGCATCGTCCAGGGCGTCGGCGGCGCGATGCTGCTGCCGGTCGGCCGGCTCGCCGTGCTGCGCACGTTTCCGGCCGAGCGCTATCTGCCCGCGCTGTCGTTCGTCGCGATTCCGGGGTTGATCGGCCCGCTGATCGGGCCGACGCTCGGCGGCTGGCTCGTGAAGATCGCGTCGTGGCACTGGATCTTCCTGATCAACGTGCCGGTCGGCATCGTCGGCTGCGTCGCGACGTTCTTCTCGATGCCCGACGCGCGCAACGCGGCCGTCGGCCGCTTCGACGTGAAGGGCTATCTGCTGCTGACGATCGGCATGGTCGCGATCTCGCTGTCGCTCGACGGGCTCGCCGATCTCGGGATGCAGCACGCGGCCGTGCTCGTGCTGCTGATCCTGAGCCTCGCCTGCTTCGTCGCATACGGCCTGTACGCGGTGCGCGCGCCGCAGCCGATCTTCTCGCTCGAACTGTTCAAGATCCATACGTTCAGCGTCGGGCTGCTCGGCAACCTGTTCGCGCGGATCGGCAGCGGCGCGATGCCGTACCTGATCCCGCTACTGCTGCAGGTGAGCCTCGGCTATTCGGCGTTCGAGGCCGGGCTGATGATGCTGCCCGTCGCCGCGGCCGGCATGTTCTCGAAGCGGCTCATCACGCGGCTGATCATGAAGTACGGCTACCGCAAGGTGCTGCTCGCGAACACGATCATGGTCGGCGTGATGATGGCGAGCTTCGCGCTGATGCGCGACACGATGCCCGTCTGGCTGAAGGTCGTGCAGCTCGCGCTGTTCGGCGGCTTCAACTCGATGCAGTTCACCGCGATGAACACGCTGACGCTCAAGGATCTCGGCACGGGCGGCGCGAGCAGCGGCAACAGCCTGTTCTCGCTCGTGCAGATGCTGTCGATGAGCCTCGGCGTGACCGTCGCGGGCGCGCTGCTCGCGACTTTCACCGGGATGCTGCGCACCGTGACGCCGAGCAACACGCTGCCCGCGTTCCACGCGACCTTCATCTGCGTCGGGCTGATCACGGCCGCGTCGGCATGGATTTTCGGCCAGCTCGCGCCCGAGGTACGCGGCCGCGCGCACAAGACCGATCCGTCCGAGCGCACATGACGCGCAGCGCGCACCAGCGCGGTGCGAGCGGGCGCGTCCCGTGCCCGCGCAGCGCGTGCGCGCCGGGGTCGCAACCGCGCATGCTTCTTGCTGGCCTATTCTGTAGGTAAACTGGCAGCTTCCCACGGCCGACATCATGAGCATGCTCGACATCGACCCTCCCGGCTTTCAGCCGCCCCGCCCGGTCGCCGGCGACGACGGAAACCGGCGCACCGTGCTGTACGGCGGCTACACCGTGTTCAGCGTGTTCCAGCCCGTTTTCTCGGTGTCGCACCGCCGCGCGATCGGCTATCACGCGTCGCTGCGCGCACACGACGAGGAAAACCGTCAGGTCGCGTCGCACGAGGTGTTCACGCAGGCCGCGCGGCGCGGCGATCTGCTCGAGCTCGGCCGCCTCGCCGAATCGCTGCATCTGGGCAACTTCCACGCCTTCGACAGCCACGACGAATGGCTCTTCCTGAGCCTGCATCCGGCCGCGCTGATGGATACCGTGTACGGCGACGCGCTGCTCGCGAACCTGAAGACGCTCGGACTGCCGCCGCACCGCGTCGTGCTCGAGGTGCCCGAGCAGGCGGGCGGCGAAACGCCGCGCTATGCGGCGATCGTCGACGGGCTGCGCAAGGCCGGCTTCCTGATCGCGCTCGGCGGCTTCGGCGCGAAGCATTCGAACATCGACCGCGTCTGGCATCTGCATCCGGACATCGTCACGCTCGATCGCGGCATCCTCGCGCAGGCGAGCGAGCACTCGCATCTGGAGCGCGTGCTGCCGGGGCTCGTGTCGCTGCTGCACGAGTCCGGTCAGCTCGTGCTGATGGGCGGCCTCGCGACCGAGCGCGATGCGCTGATCGCGCTCGAATGCAACGTCGATTTCGTGCAGGGCCAGTACTTCGCGGGACCGAGCGTCGATCCGGTGCAACCGCAGGCCGCCGCGGGCTGCATGGATACGCTGTCGGCCGCGCTGCGGCTGCGCGTCGCGCAACGCGAGCGCACGCAGGCCGAGCGGCTCGCGCCCTACGTCGCCGCGCTCGAGGAGGCGAGCGCCCGGCTCGGCGCCGGCGACACGCTGATCGCGGCGGCCGCCGGCGTGCTCGGCTTGCCGGACACCGCGCGCTGCTTCCTGCTCGACGCGTCGGGCCGGCAGATCGGCGACAACGTGCTCGCGCGCGGCAGCGTATCGCAGCGCGCGAAGCGCTTCCGGCCGCTGCTGCATTCGGAAGGCGCGAGCTGGGAGCGTCGCCCGTACTTCATCGACGCGATGCGCACGCCGGGGCGCGTGCATCTGACCTCGCCGTACCTGTCGATCAACGAAGCGCACCTGTGCGTGACCGCGTCGATCGCCGCACCGGGCGCGACCGGCATGCAGGTGCTGTGCGTCGACATCAACTGGGAAGCGGCGCTGAACCGCGAATGACACGCGCGGCTACGCGGCCGCGCCTGCCTTGCATGCGATCAGCCGATGCACGCGCTTGCCCGACGACGCGCTGACGACTTCATGCTCGTCGATCACGCGCATGTCCGCGCCGAGCGCGGCGCGCATGCGCGCGGCATCGAGCGACGCGTACAGCCGGCCGCGCTCATCGCGCGACGCGCCGCTGCCGGCTACGCGCCAGCTCAGATACAGCGTGCCGCCCGGCATCAGCAGATCGGCGAGCCGCGCGGCCGCGGCCGCCGCGTCGGCCGGCTCGAGGTGCATCACGACCGTCTCGCACAGCACGTTGCGAAACGCGCGCGACGGCACGCCGGCCAGCGCCGGCAGCGCAGCCACTTCGAACTGCAGCGACGGATGATGGCGGCGCGCCTCGTCGAGCAGCGCCGCGCTCGCGTCGTAGCCGCGCACGTCGAATCCGCGCGCCGCAAGCCACGCGGTGTCGCGCCCGGCGCCGCAGCCGACGTCCGCGGTCGGGCCCGGCGCGAAATGCTGCTCGAGCAGCGCGTACATGTCGTCGGGCGGCGCCTGGTCGAGCCAGTCCTGCGCGTACTGCGCGGCGTGCGTGTCGTAAGCCTCGAGAGTCGGACGATCCGCCATGGCGATTGCTCCGCAGGCGCGTCTTGCGACGCATGCTCCGCATCTTAATCGTTGCGCACGACGCGTGCGCGGCACGCGCTCCCCGCCGCTCAGACGTGCGAATGCCTGCCGCCGCGCGCCGGCCCCGCGCGCCGCTCGACTTCGCGCCGCACGTCGTCGCGCCACCCCGCGAAAAAGGCGAGTTCGGCGACGACGAACAGCGGCCCGATCGCCAGGCCGATCAGATCGTCGACGAATGCGGGCTTGCGCCCTTCGAACCAGTGGCCGACGAACTGCACGATCCAGCCGATCACGAACGCACCGACACCGATCGCGAACCACTGCGCCGTGGGCAGCCGCGCGACCGTCTGCGCGGCCCACAGTCCGAGCGCGAGCAACGCGGCCATCGCGATCCCGAAGCGCAGGTCGAGCCGCACGTAGAACACCGCGATCGCCACCGCGAGCAGCAGCGCCGGCGACAGCGCGACGCCGGCCGCGACCGCGAGCGCCGGCCGCGACAGCAGCACCTCGACCGCGAACACGATCAGCGGAATGCCGACCAGATGCGTCGCGATATTGCGCGCATCGCGATGGTAGGCCGCGTATTGCGACAGATGGTCTTCGAGCGTCTTCATCGCGTCTCCTGAAACGGTCGTTGGCGCTATGATGCCCGTCACGCCTGCGTCCCTCTGTCAGCTACCCGACATCGCGCCCCATGCCTGCCTCGCTCGCCCCGTACCTGCCGCAGCTCGACGCGCACCCGTGGTTCGCCGCGCTGCCGCCCGCGCTGCGCGCGCAGCTGCTCGCCGCCGCCGAACTGCGCCGCCTGCCGGCCGGACACGCGCTGTTCCGGCGCGGCGATCCGCCGTGCGGGCTGTACGCGGTGCTGGACGGCTCGCTGACGATCGGCGCGGTGGACGCGCACGGCAAGGAAGCGCTGCTGACGGTGGCGGATCCCGTCACGTGGTTCGGCGAAATCGCGCTGTTCGACGGGCAGCCGCGCACGCACGACGCGGTCGCGCTCGACGACGCGCTGCTGCTGCACGTGCCGCAGCCCGCGCTGCTCGCGATGCTCGACGCGACGCCGCAATACTGGCGGCAGTTCGCGCTGCTGATGGCGCAGAAGCTGCGCCTGAGCTTCCTGACCGTCGAATCGATGAGCGTGATGTCGGCCGCGCAGCGTCTCGCCGCGCGTCTGCTGATGATCGCCGACGGCTACGGCGGGATCAGCGCGGGCCGCACGCGCGTGCGGCTGTCGCAGGAGAAGCTCGCGGCGATGCTGTCGCTGACGCGCCAGACGACCAATCAGCTGCTGAATGCACTGCAGGCGGACGGCGTCGTGCGACTGCATGTCGGCGAGATCGAAATCGTCGACGTCGACGCGCTGCGCCGCGCGAGCGGGCTGCATGACGGGCCGCGCTGAGCGCGCCGCCGCCCCGCCGCGCGCGCATTGCGCTATCGTGGCGGCTCGTCCGATCGGCCGATCGCCGCTCGTGTCCCATTCGTCTACGTGAACCGCCAGTGCGCCCCGCCTTGAACCCGTCGACGCTGTCCGCCTCCGGCCGCAGCCCGTGGCCCGTGTTCATCGCATTCCTGCGGCTCGGGCTCACGTCGTTCGGCGGCCCCGTCGCGCATCTCGGCTATTTCCGCGACGAATTCGTCACGCGGCGCGGCTGGCTGACCGAGCGCGCCTATGCGGATCTCGTCGGCCTGTGCCAGTTCCTGCCGGGCCCGGCGAGCAGCCAGGTCGGGATGGCGATCGGGCTGTCGCGCGCCGGCTATGCGGGGATGTGCGCCGCCTGGCTCGGCTTCACGCTGCCGTCGGCCGTGCTGATGATGCTGGCGGCGCTCGGCATGCACGCGGGCGGCGCGCCGCTCGGCGCGGGCGCGCTGCACGGGCTGCGGATCGTGTCGGTCGCGGTGATCGCGCAGGCGGTATGGGGCATGGCGCGCACGCTGTGCGCCGATGCGCGGCGCGCGACGCTGATGGCCGCGGCCGCGTGCGTCGCGCTGCTCGCGCCGGCCGCATGGACGCAGATCGCCGTGATCGCGGCGGCCGGTGCGGCGGGCGTCGTGCTGCTGCCGCAAGCGCCGCGCGATGCGCACGATC
>NZ_KV786734.1:0-28724 GCF_001806955.1 Burkholderia sp. HMSC10F09 | reverse complement strand
AACGGACAGGTGCGCGGCTCGGCGATGCCGGCCGCGGATTCTTGACGGTCAATTTGGTGCGCATAAACGCTGGAGTTGGTTCAGACTGCGATCGCGCGCAGCAATTCGGTTTCCACCTGGATCTGCAGCCGGTTGTCGGACAGGCCGGCACCGTCGAGCAGGAAGACGTCCTCGACGCGTTCGCCGAGCGTATTGATCCGCGCCGCATGGACGCCGACCCGGTGCTCAGCCAGCACGCGCGCGATCGAATAGAGAAGGCCCGGCCGGTCGTTGGCGGACACGGACAGGATGTAGTACTGGCCGCGCTCGTCGGCCCGCAGGTCGACGCGCGGCGTGATCGGGAACGTGCGCGAGAGCCGCGACAGCCGGCCCTTCGACGGTTCCGGCAGCGGCATGGCCTCGGTCAGCCGCGACGCGAGCTGCTGCTCGACGAGATTCGCGATGTCGCGATAGCGGACGTCGCCTTCGGGCCGCGTGACGATGAAGTTGTCGAGCGCGTAGCCGTGCCGCGTCGTGCTGACGCGCGCGTCGAGCACCGACAGCCCGTTGCGGTCGAAATACGCGCAGATGCCGGCGAACAGGTCGGGGCGGTCCTTCACGTAGACGAGCACCTGCAGCGCATCGCCGACCGGCGACGGCCGCGCGCGGACGATCGCCGTCTCGGCGTTCACGTGGCGGTACAGCACGCGCGTCTGCCACGCGATGTCGGCGGCGTCGTGGCGCAGGAAGAAGCCGACGTCGAGCTGATCCCACAGCGCGCGGTGCGCGTCGTCGGGCACGGTCTCGAGGCGCAGCAGCGCGAGCGCCTCTTCCTGGCGCGACTTCAGTTCCGAGTGCGCGTCGGGCTTCGCCCCGCCGAGCACCGCGAGCGTGATCCGGTACAGATCCTCGAGCAGCTTGCCCTTCCACGCGTTCCACACTTTCGGGCTCGTGCCGC
The DNA here is from genome assembly GCF_001806955.1 of Burkholderia sp. HMSC10F09. NCBI lineage: Bacteria > Pseudomonadati > Pseudomonadota > Betaproteobacteria > Burkholderiales > Burkholderiaceae > Burkholderia > Burkholderia sp. HMSC10F09. The sequence goes on along the minus strand of NZ_KV786734.1, from coordinate 27,787 downwards.
GAATGTCGGCGACGGTCAGCAGATACAGCGCCGTGAGCCGGCGCTCGTTGCCGACCAGGTCGGCGAAGCGCCGGATCACGTCGGGATCGCTCGTGTCCTGCTTCTGCGCGACCTGGCTCATCGTCAGATGGTGCTGGACGAGCCAGACGATCAGCGCCGCATCGTCGCCGGCAATGCCGTGCTCGCGGCAAAAGCGCCGCGCATCGGCCATCCCGAGCGTCGAATGGTCGCCGCCGCGGCCTTTCGCGATGTCGTGAAACAGCGCGGCGACGTACAGCACCCACGGACGTTCGAAATTGCCGATCAGCTGGCTGCAGAACGGATATTCGTGCGCATGCTCGGCCACCGCGAAGCGGCGGATGTTGCGCAGCACCATCAGGATGTGCTGATCGACCGTGTAGACGTGGTAGAGGTCGTGCTGCATCTGGCCGACGATGCGGCGGAAATTCAGCAGATAGCGGCCGAGCACGCTCGTCTGGTTCATCAGCCGGAACGCGTGCGTGATGCCTTCGGGCTGCTGCAGGATCTGCAGGAACGTGCGGCGGTTCTGCGGATCGCGCCGCCACGCGTTGTTCATGATCTCGCGCGAGTTGTACAGCGCGCGCAGCGTGCGTGCGGACAGCCCCTTCACGCCGCGCGTCGTCTCGTACAGCAGGAACGCTTCGAGGATCGCGTCGGGATGGCGCTCGAACACGCCGTCATCGACGATTTCGAGCATCCCCTGTTTCTCGACGAAACGATCGGGCGAGAGCACGCGCGTGATGCCGCTCGTCGCGGGAAACAACTGCGCCTCGATGTTCTGGATCAGGATCGTCGCGAGCTGCGTGACCGCTTTCGCGGCCCAGTAGTAGCGGCGCATCAGCTGCTCGCTCGCGCGCTTGGCGGGCGTCGGCCGATAGCCGAAGCTTTCGGCCGCCTGCGTCTGCAGGTCGAACACGAGCATGTCCTGGCGGCGGCCCGCGATCACGTGCAGCCGCGCGCGCAGCGTCTTCAGGAACGCTTCGTTGCGCCTCAGCTCGCGCGCCTCGCGATCGGTGATGAGCCCGCGCGTGTCGAGTTCGCGCCAGCTGCTGCCGAAGCCGGCTGCGCGCGCGATCCACAGGATCGTCTGCAGGTCGCGCAGCCCGCCGGGGCTTTCCTTCACGTTCGGCTCGAGGCTGTACGGCGTGTCCTGGAATTTCGCGTGGCGCTGCCGCATTTCGAGCACCTTCGCGGTGAAGAACGCCCGCGCGTCGAGCGCCTCGTGATAGCGGACCGTGAAGCGCTCGAACAGCGCGGTGCTGCCCACGATGCGGCGCGCCTCGAGCAGCGACGTCTGCACGGTCACGTCCTGCGACGCTTCTTCGATGCACTGCGCGACCGTACGCACGCTGCTGCCGATCTCGAGCCCGAGATCCCATGCCATGCCGATGAAGCGCTCGATGCGCGCGTCGAGCGCTTCGTCGTGCGTATCGGGCAGCAGCACGAGGATGTCGACGTCAGAATGCGGCGCGAGCTCGCCGCGGCCGTAGCCGCCGACGGCCACGAGCGCGAGCGTCGCGGGCAGTCCGCAGTCGTCCCAGACGCGCTTGAGCGCGTCGTCGGTGAGCTTCGACAGCGCGTGCATCAGCGACGCGACGTTGGTCGCGCCGCGAAAGCGCTCGAGGAGCTCGGCCTTGGCGGCCTTGAATGCGGCGCGCTGCGACAGCGCTGCGGGGGCGGGGGCGGCGTGAGCGCTCATGAGCGGCCGTTCGGACGAGGGTGGGGCGGGGGACCGGGACGCGGCGCTCAGACCGCGGCGGCCGGCTGCGCGAACACGGGGCGCGCGGGCGTGCCGGCCGACACGGTCAGCACTTCGTAGCCGGTTTCGGTGACGAGCACCGTGTGCTCCCACTGTGCGGAGAGGCTGCGATCGCGCGTCTTGACCGTCCACTGGTCGGGCATCGTGCGAATGTCGCGCTTGCCGGCGTTGATCATCGGCTCGATCGTGAAGATCATCCCCGGCTTCAGCTCGATGCCGGTGCCCGGCCGGCCGTAATGGACGACTTGCGGCTCCTCGTGGAACACCGTGCCGATGCCGTGCCCGCAGTATTCGCGCACGACGCTGTAGCCCTGCGCTTCCGCGTGCTTCTGAATCGCATGGCCGATGTCGCCGAGATGCGCGCCGGGCTTGACCTGGTCGATACCGAGCCACATGCACTCGTAGGTAGTCTGCACGAGGCGCTTCGCGAGGATCGAGCCCTCGCCGACGATGAACATCCGGCTCGTGTCGCCGAAATAGCCGTTCTTGATCACGGTGATGTCGATGTTCAGCGCGTCGCCGTTCTTGAGCACCTTCTCGCCGGGAATGCCGTGGCAGATCACGTCGTTGACCGAGATGCAGGTGGCCTTCGGGTACGGCGGATAGCCGGGCGGCTGATAGTTCAGCGGCGCGGGGATCGTGCCTTGCTCGTTGACCATGTATTCGTGGCAGAGGCGGTCGAGTTCGGCGGTCGTGATCCCTGCGACGACGTGCGGCGTGATGAAATCGAGCACTTCGCTCGCCAGACGGCAGGCGATGCGCATCTGGGCGATGTCGTGTTCGTTTTTGAGCGTAATAGCCATCGAGGTGAGCCTGGAATGCGGTGAATTGACGGATTATCGCACCTTATGGCGGCCGTCGCAGCCCCTTGCGGCCGCGCGGATGCGGGTTTTCGCGGATTGCCCGGCCGCGCGCCGCGCGGCAGCCGGAAGTGGTGCGCGACTTGAGAGCCGACAAATCGGCGTGCTATACTCTCTGGCTAAGTCGACATCCAAATGCCGGATTTCCCGATCGTCGGGGAGCGGCATCGCGGTGGAAGGCTTGCGGCACGCGCGCCTTCGCACGTGCCGAATCGCAAGCCGGCGCAACCAGGGTGCCGGCCGCGCGGAGCAGGCGACCTTTCGGGGCGCGTTCGCGCGGCGGGTACGGCAGCCGGCTTAAGACCCAACCCTCGTGGAGAATTTACATGGCAGTCACGATGCGCCAAATGCTGGAAGCGGGTGTCCACTTCGGTCACCAGACGCGCTTCTGGAACCCGAAGATGGCTCCGTTCATTTTCGGTCACCGCAACAAGATTCACATCATCAACCTCGAAAAGACGCTGCCGATGTACAACGACGCACTGAAGTACGTGCGTCAGCTGGCAGCGAACCGCGGCACGATCCTGTTCGTCGGCACGAAGCGCCAGTCGCGCGACACGATCGCGCAGGAAGCGCAGCGCGCGGGCATGCCGTTCGTGAACGCACGCTGGCTCGGCGGCATGCTGACCAACTTCAAGACGCTGAAGGTGTCGATCAAGCGCCTGAAGGACATGGAAGCGGCAGTCGAGGCGGGCGAGCTCGAGAAGATGAGCAAGAAGGAAGCGCTGCTGTTCGAACGTGAAATCGCGAAGCTGCAGAAGTCGATCGGCGGCGTGAAGGACATGGGCGGCATTCCGGACGCGATCTTCGTCGTCGACGTCGGCTACCACAAGATCGCCGTCACCGAAGCGAACAAGCTCGGCGTGCCGGTCATCGCCGTGGTCGACACGAACCACTCGCCGGAAGGTGTGGACTACGTGATCCCGGGCAACGACGACTCGAGCAAGGCAGTCGCGCTGTACGCGCAAGGCGTGGCCGACGCGATCCTCGAAGGCCGTGCGAACGCGGTCAACGAAGTGGTCCAGGCGGTGCGCGGCGACGACGAATACGTCGAGGAGAACGCGTAACCGGCCCCGAGCCGGCGCAAAAAGGGGGCTCTCAACAGGCCCCCTTTTTTTAAGCTTGTGCGCCGGACCTGATCGCGCCGTCGCGGCGCGGGTCCGGAAACGAATCTCGGCCGTTCGCGTCCAAGCGGGCGGCGTTGTGAATACAGACTCAAGGAGCGAATGATGGCGGCAATTACCGCAAGCATGGTGGCAGAACTGCGCGCAAAGACCGACGCACCGATGATGGAGTGCAAGAAGGCGCTGACCGAAGCCGACGGCGACATGGCCAAGGCTGAAGAGCTGCTGCGCGTGAAGCTCGGCAACAAGGCGAGCAAGGCGGCATCGCGCGTGACGGCCGAGGGCGTCGTCGCATCGTTCGTCGGCGGCAATGCCGGCGCGCTCGTCGAGCTGAACTGCGAAACCGACTTCGTCGCGAAGAACGACGATTTCAACGCGTTCGCGAAGCAAGTCGCGGAACTCGTCGCGACGAAGAACCCGGCCGACGTCGCTGCGCTGTCGGCGCTGCCGCTCGACGGCAAGACGGTCGATGAAGTGCGCCTCGCGCTCGTCGGCAAGATCGGCGAAAACATCTCGATCCGCCGCTTCGTCCGTTTCGAGACGGCGAACAAGCTGGCGACCTACCTGCACGGCAGCCGCATCGGCGTGATGGTCGAATACACGGGCGCGGACGAGCAGGTCGGCAAGGACGTCGCGATGCACGTCGCGGCGATGAAGCCGGTTTCGCTGTCGGCCGACGAAGTGCCGGCGGACCTGATCGAGAAGGAGCGTCGCGTCGCCGAGCAGAAGGCGGCCGAATCGGGCAAGCCGGCCGAGATCGTCGCGAAGATGGTCGACGGCAGCGTCCAGAAGTTCCTGAAGGAAGTGTCGCTGCTGAACCAGCCGTTCGTGAAGAACGACAAGCAGACGATCGAGCAGATGCTGAAGGCCGCGAATGCCGCAGTGCAGAAGTTCGCGCTGTTCGTCGTCGGCGAAGGCATCGAAAAGCGCCAGGACGATTTCGCCGCCGAAGTGGCCGCGCAAGTCGCAGCAGCAAAGCAGCAGTAAGCCATTGCAGTATCCGCGGCGGGCGTCCGTTCCGCCGCGGCCGGCGGCGCTGCCGGCGGCCGGGGAGCCCGGTCCGGCCGGCGGCGCTTGCCCGAATCAGTATTTCGCCCCTACAGTTCGTGGTTGTCATCCTCTCGTCGCTCGGAAGCCCCTATGTCCAATGCCTATAAACGCGTCCTCCTCAAACTCTCCGGCGAAGCGCTGATGGGCGACGATGCCTTCGGCATCAATCGCGCGACGATCGAACGGATGGTGGCCGATATCGCCGAAGTCGTGCGTCTGGGCACGCAGCTCGCGGTCGTGATCGGCGGCGGTAACATTTTCCGTGGCGTCGCGGGCGGCGCGGCGGGCATGGACCGCGCGACGGCCGACTACATGGGGATGCTCGCGACGATGATGAACGCGCTGGCGCTGCAGGATGCGATGCGTCACGCAGGCATCGAGGCGCGCGTGCAGTCGGCGCTGCGCATGGACCAGGTCGTCGAGCCGTACATCCGGCCGCGCGCGATCCGCCAGCTCGAGGAAGGCCGCGTCGTGATCTTCGCGGCCGGCACCGGCAACCCGTTCTTCACGACGGACACCGCCGCCGCGCTGCGCGGCTCGGAAGTGGGCGCCGAGGTCGTGCTGAAGGCGACCAAGGTCGATGGCGTATATTCTGCCGATCCGAAGAAGGATCCGTCGGCCACGCGCTATACGACGATCAGCTTCGACGAGGCGATCAGCCGCAACCTGCAGGTGATGGACGCGACCGCGTTTGCGCTGTGCCGCGACCAGAAGCTGCCGATTCGCGTGTTTTCGATCAACAAGCCGGGCGCGCTCAAGCGCATCGTGCTGGGCGAGGACGAGGGTACGCTCGTCCACGTGTAAACTCCCGCGGATGCGGGCAAGCGGCGTGGGCAACCGGCTGCGGCGCGCGCTGCGCGCGCCGGGCGGCCCGCGTTCTTTGAAGGTTTGAAGGTTCGGAGGTTGAAATGAGTGTCGCTGATATCAAGAAGGGCGTCGAGCAGAAGATGCAGCGCTCGATCGAAGCGTTCAAGAACGATCTGGCGAAGATCCGCACGGGCCGCGCGCACACCGGTCTGCTCGATCACGTGCAGGTCGACTACTACGGATCGATGGTGCCGATTTCGCAGGTCGCGAACCTGACGCTCGTCGATGCGCGTACGATCGGCGTGCAGCCGTGGGAAAAGAACATGGTCGCGAAGGTCGAGAAGGCGATCCGCGAAGCCGATCTGGGCCTGAACCCGGCGACGGCCGGCGACCTGATCCGCGTGCCGATGCCGCCGCTGACCGAAGAGCGCCGCCGCGAGCTGACCAAGGTCGTGAAGGGCGAAGGCGAGACCGCGAAGGTCGCGATCCGCAACCTGCGCCGCGACGCGAACGAAGCGCTGAAGAAGCTCGTGAAGGACAAGGAAATCTCGGAAGACGACGAGCGCCGTGCCGGCGACGACGTGCAGAAGCTCACCGACAAGCACGTCGCCGAAATCGACAAGCTCGTGCAGACCAAGGAAGCCGAGATCATGACGGTCTGACGACCGTCGTCGCGCGCCGCCTCCTTCCCGCATCCCTGTCTCAACGGCCATGACCTATACCAGCTCTACCGTTCGCGTGCCTGACGTCGGCGTCGTGCCGCGTCATATCGCGATCATCATGGACGGCAACGGCCGTTGGGCGACCGAACGCCGCTTGCCGCGCGTCGCCGGGCATACGCGCGGCGTCGACGCCGTGCGGGCCGTGGTCGAAGGCTGCGCGCGCGCGGGCGTCGAATATCTGACGCTGTTCGCGTTCAGCTCGGAAAACTGGCGGCGCCCGTCCGACGAAGTGTCGTTCCTGATGCGGCTGTTCATCACCGCGCTCGAGCGCGAGATCGGCAAGCTGCATGCGAACGGCATCCGGCTGCGCGTGGTCGGCGATCTCGAGCGCTTCGAGCCGCGCATCCGCGAACTGATCCGCCGCGCCGAGACCAAGACGGCGCGCAACACGCGTCTCACGCTGACGATCGCCGCGAACTACGGCGGCCGTTGGGACATCCTGCAGGCGACGAAGAAGCTCGTCGAGCAGGCCGCGCGCGAGGGCCGCGAGGTCGAAGTGACCGAGGAGTCCTTTGCGCCGCACCTGGCGATGGCGTACGCGCCGGAGCCCGATCTGTTCATCCGCACGGGCGGCGAGCAGCGCGTCAGCAACTTCCTGCTGTGGCAGCTCGCCTACGCCGAGTTCTATTTCACGAACAAATACTGGCCGGATTTCGACGGCGCGGCGCTTGCCGAAGCGCTCGCGTCGTATACCGAGCGCGAGCGCCGCTTCGGCCGCACCAGCGCGCAGCTCGAGCCGCAGTCGCAGAACGCCGACTCCCTTTCATGCTGAAAACCCGTGTGATCACGGCGATCGCGATGCTGGCAGTGCTGCTGCCGGTGACGCTGTACGCGCCGCTTGCCGCGTTCGGCGCGCTGATCGCCGTCGTGCTGGTGTTCGCCGCATGGGAATGGGCGCGCCTGCTGAAGCTGCCCGGTGCCGGGCCGGTCGTCTATGCGGTGGTCGCGGCCCTGGCGCTCGCGGCGACCGCGCCGCTCGGCATCGATGCCGCCGCATCCCGTCCCCTTTTTGCCGCCGCCGGCGTGTTCTGGCTGCTGGCCGGTCCGTTCGCGCTGCGCCGCAAGCCCGAACTGGCCGGCCGCGTGTGGCGGCCGTTTCTGCTTGCGACCGGCCTCGTGATTTTCGCCGCGTGCTGGCATGCGCTCGTCGCGGCGCGTGCGCAGGGCGTGCCGTTCGTGCTCTCGCTGCTGCTGGTGGTGTGGCTCGCCGATATCGGCGCATATTTCGCGGGCAAGGCCTTCGGAAAGCGTAAACTGGCCGTCACGATCAGTCCCGGCAAGAGCTGGGAAGGGGCTGTGGGCGGCTGGCTCGCGGTGATGGTCGTATCGGGCATCGCGATGGCTGCGCACCGGTTCGAGCCGACCCTGTTTTTCGCGTATGCAATGCGCTACGGCATGGCCGGCGCGTGGGCCGCGCTGACGCTGCTGGTCGTGTACAGCGTGATCGGCGACCTGTTCGAATCGCTGCTCAAGCGTCAGGCCGGCGTCAAGGATTCGAGCGGACTGCTGCCGGGGCACGGCGGTGTGCTCGACCGCGTCGACGCGCTGCTGCCCGTGCTGCCGCTCGCGATGCTGCTGCTTGGTTAAACCATTATTTCTGTTATGCAAAAACGTCTGACACTGCTCGGTTCCACGGGCTCGATCGGAGACAGCACGCTCGACGTCGTCGCGCGCCACCCCGAGCGTTTCTCGGTCTACGCGCTGACTGCGCACCGCAACGGCGACAAGCTCGTCGAACAGTGCCTGCGCTTCGCGCCCGAAGTCGCGGTGGTCGGCGACGCGGCGACCGCCGCGCACGTCGAGGCGCGCCTGCGCGCGGCGGGCAGCCGGACGACCGTGCTGTACGGGCCGCAGGCGCTCGTCGACGTGTCGAAGAGCGACGGCTGCGACACGGTCGTCGCGGCGATCGTCGGGGCGGCCGGTCTCGCGCCGAGCCTCGCGGCCGCGCGCGCCGGCAAGCGGATCCTGCTCGCGAACAAGGAATCGCTGGTGATGTCGGGCGCGATCTTCATGGACGCGGTGCGCGATCACGGCGCGATCCTGCTGCCGGTCGACAGCGAGCACAACGCGATCTTCCAATGCATGCCGCGCGACGCGGCCGAGCACGGCGGGATCGCGAAGATCATCCTGACCGCGTCGGGCGGCCCGTTCCGCACGCGCGAGCCGGCGACGCTCGTCGACGTGACGCCGGACGAGGCCTGCAAGCACCCGAACTGGGTGATGGGCCGCAAGATTTCGGTCGATTCGGCGACGATGATGAACAAGGGCCTCGAGGTGATCGAGGCGCACTGGATCTTCGGCCTGCCGGGCGACCGGATCGACGTGCTGATCCATCCGCAGAGCGTGATCCATTCGCTCGTGTCGTATCGCGACGGTTCGGTGCTCGCGCAACTGGGCAATCCCGACATGCGCACGCCGATCGCGCATGCGCTCGCGTTTCCGGAGCGCGTCGACGCCGGCGTCGAGCAGCTGGACCTCGCGCAGATCGCGCAGCTGTCGTTCGAGAAGCCCGACTATGCGCGCTTCCCGTGTCTCGCGCTCGCGCTGAAGGCGCTCGCGGAAGGCGGTATCGCGAGCGCCGCGTTGAACGCGGCGAACGAAGTCGCGGTCGAAGCGTTTCTCGAGCGCCGGATCGGCTTCATGGCGATCGCGGCGACGGTCGAAGCGGTGCTCGACGCGCTGCCGAACCGTGCGCCCGACGGGCTCGACGACGTCCTCGCGGCCGATGCCGAAGCGCGCCGCCTCGCCGCCGAGATCATTGCGAAAGCGCCTGCGCGACGCGTGGAGCGCACTGTCTGAATGAGGTGCTCATGAACGTGCTGGTCGAACTGATCGCGTTTGCGGTGGCGATCGGGGTGCTGGTCGTCGTGCATGAGTACGGTCATTACCGCGTCGCGCGTTGGTGCGGCGTGAAGGTGCTGCGGTTCTCGATCGGCTTCGGCCAGCCCGTCGCACGCTGGGTCAGCCGCCGCACGGGCACCGAATGGACGCTGTCCGCGCTGCCGCTCGGCGGCTACGTGAAGATGCTCGACGAGCGCGAGCCGGGGCCCGGCGTGAAGCCGGAAGAGCTCGGCCAGGCGTTCAACCGGCAGTCGGTCGGCAAGCGCATCGCGATCGTCGCGGCCGGTCCCATTGCCAACTTCCTGTTGGCGATCGTTCTGTTCTCCGCGGTTTTCGCCACCGGCGTGACCGAGCCGGCCGCGATCCTCGCGCCGCCGGCCGCGGGCACCGTGGCCGCGCGCGCCGGCTTCGACGGCAACGAGACGATCGTGTCGATGCGCGATGTGCAGGGCGGCGAGCCGGAGCCCGTGCGCTCGTGGTCGGACCTGCGCTGGAAGCTGCTGTCGGCCGCGTTCGATCGCCGCGAGGTCGTGCTCGCCGCACGCGACGGCGACGCGACGTTCGATTTCCGCGTCGACCTGCGTCACGTTCCCGAAAGCGAGCTCGACGACGATTTCATGATGCATCTCGGCTTCGAGACCGGCGGCGGCACCTTGTCGATTGCGTCGGTGCAGCCCGGCAGTGCGGCGCAGCAGGCGGGGCTGAAGGCCGGCGACAAGCTGCTCGCGATCGACGGCGCGCCGATCGGCGGCGCCGCGCGGTTCATCGATGCAGTGAAGCACGATGCGGGCAAGACGGTCGCGCTGCAGATCGAGCGCAACGGCGCCGTGCAGACCGTGTCGATCGTGCCGCAGCCGCAGCGCGACGAAGAAACCGGGCAGCAGATCGGCCGCATCGGCGCGGCGCTGTCGATGCACACGCCGAGCGTCGACGTGCGCTACGGGCCGATCGAAAGCGTGCGGCTCGGCGCGCACCGCACGTGGGACATCGCGGTGTATTCGCTGCGCATGTTCGGGCGGATGATCGTCGGCGACGCGTCGCTGAAGAACCTGTCGGGCCCGGTGACGATCGCCGACTACGCGGGCAAGAGCGCGCGGCTCGGCCCGTCGGCGTTCCTGTCGTTCCTCGCCCTTGTCAGCATTAGCCTCGGGGTGCTGAACTTGTTGCCGATTCCCGTTTTGGACGGGGGGCATCTGTTATATTATCTGGTTGAAGCCGCGACCGGGAAAGCCGTTTCGGAGCGCTGGCAACTGATTCTACAAAGAGCCGGGCTGATCTGCATCGTCGCACTGTCGGCGATCGCGCTGTTCAACGACCTGGCTCGGTTAATCCATTTCTGAAGCATCAGGCGGCCGCCGCAACGCAGCCGCCTGATTTGATGCAGCTACATATTGGGGATGCATGTTGTTCAAACCTCATCGCTTTGTACCTAAGACAGTTGCAGCGGCCGCGCTCGCCGCGCACGGCTTCGCGGCCCACGCAGCGGCACCGTTCGTGGTGCAAGACATCAAGATCGAGGGGCTGCAGCGCGTCGAACCGGGTTCCGTATTCGCATATCTGCCGATCAAGCAAGGCGACACGTTCACCGACGACAAGGCATCCGAAGCAATCCGCGCGCTCTACGCGACGGGCTTTTTCAACGACGTTCGCATCGCCACGCAGGGCAACGTCGTGATCGTGCAGGTGCAGGAGCGTCCGGCCATCGCGTCGATCGACTTCACCGGCACGAAGGAATTCGACAAGGACAACCTCACCAAGGCGCTGCGCGCAGTCGGTCTCGCCGACGGCCGCTACTACGACAAGGCGCTCGTCGACAAGGCCGAGCAGGAGCTCAAGCGCCAGTATCTGACGCGCGGCTTCTACGCGGCCGAAGTGAAGACGACGGTCACGCCGGTCGACGCGAACCGCGTGTCGATCCTGTTCGCGGTCGCCGAAGGGCCGAGCGCGAAGATCCGCCAGATCAACTTCATCGGCAACAAGGCGTTCAGCACGAGCACGCTGCGCGACGAGATGCAGCTGTCGACGCCGAACTGGTTCTCGTGGTACACGAAGAACGACCTGTACTCGAAGGAAAAGCTCACCGGCGACCTCGAAGCCGTGCGCTCGTACTACCTGAACCGCGGCTATCTCGAGTTCAACATCGAGTCGACGCAGGTGTCGATCTCGCCGGACAAGAAGGACATGTACCTGACGGTCACGCTGCACGAAGGCGAGCCGTACACGGTGTCGGGCATCAAGCTGTCGGGCAACCTGCTCGATCGCGAAGCCGAACTGAACAAGCTGATCAAGATCAAGCCGGGCGATCGTTTCTCGGCCGAGAAGCTGCAGCAGACGACGAAGGCGATCGTCGACAAGCTCGGCGAATACGGCTATGCGTTCGCGACCGTCAACGCACAGCCGGACATCGATCAGGCGAACCACAAGGTGAATCTGAACCTCGTCGTCGATCCGAGCCGCCGCGTGTACGTGCGCCGCATCAACGTGGTCGGCAACACGCGCACGCGCGACGAAGTCGTGCGTCGCGAAATGCGTCAGCTCGAAAGCTCGTGGTTCGATTCGAACCGCCTCGCGCTGTCGAAGGATCGCGTGAACCGTCTCGGCTACTTCACGAACGTCGACGTGACGACCGTGCCGGTCGAAGGCACGAACGACCAGGTCGACGTGAACGTGAAGGTCGACGAAAAGCCGACCGGCGCGATCACGCTGGGTGCCGGCTTCTCGTCGACGGACAAGGTCGTGCTGTCGGCCGGCGTGTCGCAGGACAACGTGTTCGGCTCGGGCACGAGCCTCGCGGTCAACGTGAACACCGCGAAGAGCTACCGTACGCTGACGGTCACGCAGGTCGATCCGTACTTCACGGTCGACGGGATCAAGCGGATCACCGACGTCTACTACCGCACGTACCAGCCGCTCTACTATTCGACGAACTCGAGCTTCCGGATCATCAGCGCCGGCGGCAACCTGAAGTTCGGCATTCCGTTCTCGGAAGTCGATACCGTGTACTTCGGCGCGGGCTTCGAGCAGAACCGCCTCGACATCGATTCGAACACGCCGCAGAGCTACCAGGACTACGTGAACCAGTTCGGCCGCGTGTCGAACACGGTGCCGCTGACGGTCGCGTGGTCGCGCGACGCGCGCGACAGCGCGCTGATCCCGAGCCGCGGCTACTTCACGCAGGCGAACATCGAATACGGCGTGCCGGTCGGCAAGATCCAGTACTACAAGGCGGACTTGCAGGCGCAGTACTACTATTCGTTCTCGCGCGGCTTCATCCTCGGGCTGAACCTGCAGGGCGGCTACGGTAACGGTATCGGCAACCCGTACCCGATCTTCAAGAACTACTACGCGGGCGGTATCGGCTCCGTGCGCGGCTACGAGCCGAGCTCGCTGGGCCCGCGCGACTCGAAGACGAACGACCCGATCGGCGGCTCGAAGATGGTCGTCGGCAACATCGAGCTGACGTTCCCGCTGCCGGGCACCGGCTACGACCGCACGCTGCGCGTGTTCACGTTCCTCGACGGCGGTAACGTGTGGGGCAACGCGCCGGGCGGCACGAGTACCGGCGCGAACGGCCTGCGCTACGGCTACGGTATCGGTCTCGCGTGGATCTCGCCGATCGGCCCGCTGAAGCTGAGCCTCGGCTTCCCGCTGCAGAAACACGAAGGCGACCAGTACCAGAAATTCCAGTTCCAGATCGGGACGGCGTTCTGATCGAACGCATGACAACAGCAACGAGAGGGTAATTTTGCTAACCGGTAAGTTTTCGAAACGAGTGATGTGCGCGTTGACCGTTGCGCTGGCGCTGGGCGCCGCGACGGCGCACGCACAGGACGTCGCCCGCATTGCGGCGGTCAATTCGGATCGGATCCTGCGCGAGTCGGCGCCCGCCAAGGCGGCGCAGACGAAGCTCGAAGCCGAGTTCGCGAAGCGCGACAAGGATCTGCAGGACATGGCGGCACGTCTGAAGTCGCTGTCCGACTCGCTCGACAGGAACGGCGCGTCGCTGTCGGCGGCCGATCGCGCGCAGAAGCAGCGCGATCTCGCCCAGCTCGACACCGACTTCCAGCGCAAGCAGCGCGAGTTCCGCGAAGACCTGAACCAGCGTCGCAACGAGGAGCTGGCCGCGGTGCTGGACAAGGCGAACAAGGTGATCAAGCAGATCGCCGAGCAGCAGAATTACGATCTGATCGTGCAGGAAGCCGTGTACGTCAGCCCGCGCATCGACATCACCGACAAGGTGCTCAAGGCACTCGCGTCCGGCTCGACGAACTGACGGAGCAGACGACGAATGGCATTGACGCTTGAGGAACTCGTAAAGCGGTTCGGCGGCGAGATCGCCGGCGACGCGCAATGCAAGGTCGCCAGCCTCGCGCCGCTCGACCAGGCCGGCCCCGGGCAGCTCGCGTTCCTCGCGAATCCGAAATACCTGTCGCAGGTCGAGACGACCGGCGCCGGCGCGGTGCTGATCGCGCCGAAGGATCTGGAAAAGCTGGGCGCGGCCGCGAGCGGCCGCAATTTCATTGTGACGCCGAATCCGTACGCGTATTTCGCGCGCGTCGCGCAGATGTTCATCGATCTCGCCGCGCCGCCGCGCGCGGCCGGCGTGCATCCGAGCGCGACGATCGATCCGGCCGCGCGCGTCGCCGACAGCGCGGTGATCGGCCCGCACGTGACGATCGAGGCGGGCGCCGTGATCGAAGATGGCGTGCAGCTCGACGCGAACGTGTTCGTCGGCCGCGGCACGACGATCGGCGCAGGCTCGCATCTGTACCCGAACGTCGCCGTCTATCACGGCTGCAAGATCGGTCCGCGTGCGATCGTGCACGCGGGCGCGGTGATCGGCTCCGACGGTTTCGGCTTCGCGCCCGACTTCGTCGGCGAAGGCGAGGCGCGCACGGGCACCTGGGTCAAGATTCCGCAGGTCGGCGGCGTGTCGATCGGCCCGGACGTCGAGATCGGCGCGAACACGACGATCGATCGCGGCGCGATGGCGGATACCGTCATCGAGGAATGCGTGAAGATCGACAACCAGGTCCAGATCGGCCACAACTGCCGGATCGGCGCGTATACGGTGATCGCAGGCTGCGCGGGCATCGCGGGCAGCACGACGATCGGGCGCCACTGCATGATCGGCGGCGCGGTCGGGATTGCCGGCCACGTGACGCTCGGCGACTACGTGATCGTCACCGCCAAATCGGGCGTGTCGAAGTCGCTGCCGAAGGCCGGCATCTATACGAGCGCGTTCCCGGCCGTCGATCACGGCGAATGGAACCGCAGCGCGGCGCTCGTGCGCAACCTCGACAAACTGCGCGATCGCATCAAGGCGCTCGAATCCGCGCTCGCCGCGCAGCGCGGCGACACGGACGCCTGACGCGCGATGCGACCGATGAACCGGGCACGGCCAGCGCATCCGGCCCGGTTCGCCAGACAGGGCCGCGTCGCGGCCCGTTTCAGCTTTTGCTTCACCACCGCGCAGCCTCTGCGTGAGACGAACCATCATGAGCACTGAAAAAATCAATCTCGACATCCACAAGATCCTCACGCTGCTGCCGCATCGCTATCCGATTCTGCTCGTCGACCGCGTGCTCGAACTCGAACCGCACAAAGGCATCAAAGCGCTGAAGAACGTGTCGATCAACGAGCCGTTCTTCCAGGGCCATTTCCCGAAGCGGCCGGTGATGCCGGGCGTGCTGATCCTCGAGGCGCTCGCGCAGGCCGCCGCGCTGCTGACGTTCTCCGAAGAGCAGCCGAAGGATCCGGAGAACACGCTGTACTACTTCGTCGGCATCGACGGCGCGCGCTTCAAGCGTGTCGTCGAACCGGGCGACCAGCTGATCCTGAACGTGACGTTCGAACGCTACATCCGCGGGATCTGGAAGTTCAAGGCAGTGGCCGAAGTGGACGGGAAGGTTGCCGCGGAAGCCGAGCTGATGTGCACGGTCAAGACGGCCGACGCGGCGCCCTGAGCGGCGCGGTACGCATCCGCAACGTAAAGCGACACATCATTTCGAGAGGCAACGGCGCATGACCAGGATTCATCCCACCGCGATCGTCGAACCGGGCGCGCAGATCGACGATTCGGTCGAAATCGGCCCGTACGCGATCATCGGCCCGCACGTCACGATCGGCGCGCGCACGACGATCGGTTCGCACAGCGTGATCGAAGGTCACACGACGATCGGCGAGGACAACCGCATCGGCCATTACGCATCGGTCGGCGGCCGTCCGCAGGACATGAAGTACAAGGACGAGCCGACGAAGCTCGTGATCGGCAACCGCAACACGATCCGCGAATTCACGACGATCCACACGGGCACCGTGCAGGACGCCGGCGTGACGACGCTCGGCGACGACAACTGGATCATGGCCTATGTGCATATCGGCCATGACTGCCGCGTCGGCAACCACGTGATCCTGTCGAGCAACGCGCAGATGGCGGGCCACGTCGAAATCGGCGACTGGGCGATCATCGGTGGGATGTCGGGCGTGCACCAGTTCGTGCGCATCGGCGCGCACGCGATGCTCGGCGGCGCGTCGGCGCTCGTGCAGGACGTGCCGCCGTTCGTGATCGCGGCCGGCAACAAGGCCGAGCCGCACGGCATCAACATCGAAGGGCTGCGCCGGCGCGGTTTCTCGCCGGACGCGATTTCGGCGCTGCGCAGCGCGTACCGGCTGTTGTACAAGAACGGCCTGTCGCTCGAAGAGGCGAAGACGCAGCTGCGCGAGCTCGCGCAGGCGGGCGGCGACGGCGATGCACCGGTCAATGCGCTCGTCGCGTTCATCGACGCGTCGCAGCGCGGCATCATCCGCTAAGCGATGCCGCTGCCGACCACTCAGCTCCGGCTCGCGATGGTGGCGGGCGAACCGTCCGGCGATCTGCTCGCGGCGTCGCTGCTCGGCGGATTGCGCGAGCGGCTGCCCGCGTCGACCCACTATTACGGGATCGGCGGCGCGCGGATGATCGCGCAGGGCTTCGACTCGCACTGGCGGATGGACAAGCTGACGGTGCGCGGCTATGTCGAGGCGCTCGGCCAGATCCCGGAGATCCTGCGCATCCGCGGCGAGTTGAAGCGCCAGCTGCTCGCGGAGCGGCCCGACGCGTTCATCGGCGTCGACGCGCCCGACTTCAACTTCAACGTCGAACAGGCGGCACGTGACGCGGGCATTCCGTCGATCCACTTCGTCTGTCCGTCGATCTGGGCGTGGCGCGGCGGGCGGATCAAGAAGATCGCGAAGTCCGTCGACCACATGCTCTGCCTGTTTCCGTTCGAGCCGGCGATTCTCGACAAGGCGGGCGTCGCATCGACGTACGTCGGCCATCCGCTCGCCGACGAGATTCCGCTCGAACCCGACACGCACGGCGCGCGCATCGCGCTCGGCCTGCCGGCCGACGGCCCCGTGATCGCGGTGCTGCCCGGCAGCCGCCGCTCGGAGATCGCGCTGATCGGCCCGACCTTCTTCGCGGCGATGGCGCTGATGCAGCAGCGCGAGCCGGGCCTGCGCTTCGTGATGCCGGCGGCGACGCCCGCGCTGCGCGAGTTGCTGCAGCCGCTCGTCGACGCGCATCCGCAGCTTGCGCTGACGATCACCGACGGCCGCTCGCAGGTCGCGATGACGGCCGCCGACGCGATTCTCGTGAAGAGCGGCACCGTCACGCTCGAAGCGGCGCTGCTGAAAAAGCCGATGGTGATCTCGTACAAGGTGCCCTGGCTGACGGGGCAGATCATGCGCCGGCAGGGCTATCTGCCGTACGTGGGGCTGCCGAACATTCTCGCCGGCCGCTTCGTCGTGCCCGAGCTGCTGCAGCATTTCGCGACGCCCGAGGCGCTCGCCGACGCGACGCTTACGCAGCTGCGCGACGACGCGAACCGCCGCACGCTGACCGAAGTGTTCACCGAGATGCACGTGTCGCTGCGGCAGAACACCGCCGCGAAGGCGGCCGAAGCCGTCGCGCGCGTGCTCGACCAGCGCAAGAGGCGCGCATGACGGCAGGCCGCATCACGTTCGCCGATATGCAGGCGGGCTTCGACTTCAACCGCCCGGACGAGATCGTCTGCGGCGTCGACGAAGCGGGGCGCGGGCCGCTTGCCGGGCCCGTCGTCGCGGCCGCGGTGATTCTCGATCCCGCCCGGCCGATCGATGGGCTCGACGATTCGAAGGTGTTGTCCGCGAAGAAGCGCGATGCGCTGTACGAGTTGATCGTGTCGAATGCGCGCGCGTATTGCGTCGCATCGGCGAGCGTCGACGAAATCGACTCGCTGAACATCCTGCATGCGACGATGCTCGCGATGAAGCGTGCGGTCGAAGGGCTGTCGGTCCTGCCGACGCTCGCACAGATCGACGGCAACCGCTGCCCCACGCTGTCCGTGCGCGCGGAGGCGATCGTCAGCGGCGATGCGCTCGTGCCGAGCATCTCGGCCGCATCGATTCTCGCGAAGGTCACGCGCGACCGCATGCTCGTCGATCTGCACGAACGTTTTCCCGTCTACGGTTTCAACGTGCATGCAGGCTACGGCACCCCGCAACACCTTGCCGCGCTGCGCGAGCACGGCCCGTGCGAAGCGCATCGGCGTTCGTTCGCGCCCGTGCGCGAAGCGCTCGATCTGATTCGATGAAAGCCATTACGTCAAGGGACAACCCGCTCTACAAGCGCCTGAAGGCGCTCGCGGGTTCGACGCCCCATCAGCGCCGCAGCGGGCAGGCGCTGCTCGAAGGATTCCACCTCGCGAGCGCCTATCTCGATACGGGCGCGATACCCGAGCTGTGCGTCGCGACCGAAGGCGCGCTCGGCCATGCGGAAGCGCAGGCGATCGTCGCACGCATCGACGCGCAGCGCATCGTGACGCTGCCCGATGCGCTGTTCGGACAGCTGTCGAACGTCGTCAACGGCGTCGGCTTCCTGCTGCTCGTCGATCGTCCCTCGCCGCCGCTGCCGGCGCGCGTCGCCCATACGTCGGTCGTGCTCGACGGCGTGCAGGACGCCGGCAACGTCGGCTCGATCCTGCGCAGTGCGGCGGCGGCCGGCGTGCGGCACGTGTTCTGCGCGCCCGGCACCGCGTATGCGTGGTCGTCGAAGGTGCTGCGTGCGGGCATGGGCGCGCATTTCCTGCTGTCGATCCACGAGGATGTCGCGCCCGACGCGCTCGCGGCGCGGCTCGACGTGCCGGTCGCGCTGACCGATTCGCACGGCGCGCAGGCGATCTACGACTGCGATCTGTCGCAACCGGTCGCGTGGGTGTTCGGCAACGAAGGCGCGGGCGTGTCGGCGTTCTGGCGCGACATCGCCGCTCATCGCGTGACGATTCCGCAGCCGGGCGGCATGGAGTCGCTGAACGTCGCGGCAGCTGCCGCGGTATGTCTGTTCGAGCAGGTCCGGCAGCAGCGTCGCGCGTGATCTCGCGCGCAGATCGCCGCGTCAGGGCGAGAACGAAAAAAGGCCGCGTCGAACGCGGCCTTTTTGCTTCGGGCGGGACGATCCGCCGCGACGATCAGTACGACTGCCGCTCGAGGCGGATCTCCTGCAGGATCGTCGTCGCGATTTCCTCGATCGACTTGTGCGTCGACGACAGCCACTTGATGCCTTCGCGCCGCATCATCGCCTCGGCCTCGTTGATCTCGTAGCGGCAGTTTTCGGGCGCCGCGTACTTGCTGCCCGGACGCCGCTCGTTGCGGATCTCCGACAGACGCTGCGGATCGATCGACAGCCCGAACAGCTTGTCGCGGTGCGGCGCGAGCGCCGACGGCAGCTTGCCGCGCTCGAAGTCTTCCGGAATCAGCGGATAGTTCGCGGCCTTCACGCCGTACTGCATCGCGAGATAGAGGCTCGTCGGCGTCTTGCCGCTGCGCGACACGCCGACCAGGATCACGTCCGCTTCCGACAGGTTGCGGTTCGACTGGCCGTCGTCGTGCGCGAGCGAGAAGTTGATCGCCTCGATGCGCGTCTTGTATTCCTCGGTGTCCGCGTTCTGGTGGCCGCGGCCCATCGCGTGGCTCGACTTCAGCTGCAGTTCCTGCTCGAGCGGTTCGACGAAGCGCTGGAACATGTCGAGCACGAGCGCGTTCGAGCGCTTGACGATCTCGTTGGACTCGCTGTCGACGAGCGTCGTGAACACGATCGAGCGGCGGCCGTCGTGCACGGCGGCTTCGTTGATCTTCTCGACGGTCGCGTATGCCTTGTCGAGCGAATCGACGAACGGCACGCGCACGAGGCGGAACTTCTGGTCGAACTGGGAGAGGATCGAATGCGCGAAGGTTTCGGCAGTAATCCCCGTGCCGTCGGAGACGATGAAAACGGTAGGCAGCATGAATCTGGACGTCGAACGTGAAGGGCGGTTGCGCGGGCGGCTCGAGGCCGCCCTCCAGACGCAGTGACAAGGTCGTGCCACATCCTGCAGCCGGCACGGTAGAATAGCGGCAACCTGTTGGATAAGCAATTGCGGGGGCGGGGCGCGTACGATGCCCGAGGCTTGCCGCGAGCGATTCGAAACTCCCGGCAAGTTCGGCGATTCATCTGCAAAATTCGCCTTTCTGCCGGGATTTTTGTAATCGGGCCGGAAGCGTTCGCGTCTGCGATTGTTTATCTAACAGGTTGCGCAAGACGCGCCGCGCCTTTTTGCAAGCGCCCGCGTTCAAGCCCACTTGCGCGATCGAGCATTTTTTTCACACTTAGGGGCTTGTATGACTAACGCAGCAAACGTCGCAAAGGACCAGGCGTATGTAATTCCGTTCGAGCAGTTGCGGATGACCGATGTGGAGATCGTGGGCGGCAAGAATGCGTCGCTCGGCGAGATGATCAGCCAGCTTGCCGAGGCAGGCGTGCGCGTTCCCACCGGTTTCGCCACGACCGCGCTCGCATTCCGCGATTTCCTCAAGCACAACGATCTCACCGACCGCATCGCGAAGCGTCTCGAGTCGCTCGACATCGACGACGTGAAGGCGCTCGCCGAAGCCGGCGCCGAAATCCGCAAGTGGATCGTCGACGCGCCGCTGCAGCCGCGCCTCGAGCAGGAAATCCGCGCGCAGTTCGAAGTGCTGCAAAGCGGCTCGCCGGGCGAGCTGTCGTTCGCCGTGCGCTCGTCCGCCACGGCCGAAGATCTGCCCGACGCCTCGTTTGCCGGTCAGCAGGAGTCGTATCTGAACGTCGTCGGCATCGAGGACGTGCTCGACCGCATGAAGCATGTGTTCGCGTCGCTGTACAACGACCGCGCGATCTCGTATCGCGTGCACAAGGGCTTCACGCATGCCGAAGTCGCGCTGTCGGCCGGCGTGCAGCGCATGGTCCGTTCGGACGTCGGCGCGGCCGGCGTGATGTTCACGATCGACACCGAGTCGGGCTTCAAGGACGCCGTGTTCATCACGTCGAGCTACGGTCTCGGCGAAACGGTCGTGCAGGGCGCGGTGAACCCGGACGAGTTCTACGTGTTCAAGACCACGCTCGCGCAGGACAAGTACCCGATCATCCGCCGCTCGATCGGCTCGAAGCTGATCAAGATGGAATTCACGCAGCCGGGCGAGCCGGGCCGCGTGAAGACGGTCGACGTGCCGCACGAGCAGCGCAACCGCTACTCGATCACCGACGACGACGTGATCGAGCTCGCGAAGTACGCGGTCATCATCGAGAAGCACTACCAGCGTCCGATGGACATCGAGTGGGGCAAGGACGGCCGCGACGGCAAGATCTTCATCCTGCAGGCGCGTCCGGAGACGGTGAAGAGCCAGGCGAGCGGCAAGGCCGAGCAGCGCTTCAAGCTGAAGGGCCAGTCGCAGGTGCTCGCGACCGGCCGTGCGATCGGCCAGAAGATCGGTGCGGGCCCCGTGCGCGTGATCCAGGATCCGTCGGAAATGGAACGCGTGCAGCCGGGCGACGTGCTCGTCGCCGACATGACCGATCCGAACTGGGAGCCGGTGATGAAGCGCGCGTCGGCGATCGTCACGAACCGTGGCGGGCGCACCTGCCACGCGGCGATCATCGCGCGTGAGCTCGGCGTGCCGGCCGTGGTCGGCTGCGGCGACGCGACCGACGTGCTGAAGGACGGCGCGCTCGTCACCGTGTCGTGCGCGGAAGGCGACGAAGGC
Organism: Burkholderia sp. HMSC10F09; assembly: GCF_001806955.1. Taxonomy (NCBI): domain Bacteria; kingdom Pseudomonadati; phylum Pseudomonadota; class Betaproteobacteria; order Burkholderiales; family Burkholderiaceae; genus Burkholderia; species Burkholderia sp. HMSC10F09. The sequence continues at coordinate 6,528 of NZ_KV786734.1, read as the reverse complement.
AAGATCTACGACGGGCTGCTCGAGACGGAAGTCACCGAAGTGCAGCGCGGCGAACTGCCGGAAATTCCGGTGAAGATCATGATGAACGTCGGCAATCCGCAGCTCGCGTTCGACTTCTCGCAGCTGCCGAACGCCGGCGTCGGCCTCGCGCGTCTCGAGTTCATCATCAACAACAACATCGGCGTGCACCCGAAGGCGATCCTCGAGTATCCGAACGTCGATCAGGATCTGAAGAAGGCCGTCGAGAGCGTCGCGCGCGGTCATGCGTCGCCGCGCGCGTTCTACGTCGACAAGCTGACCGAAGGCGTCGCGACGATTGCCGCGGCGTTCTATCCGAAGCCCGTGATCGTGCGTCTGTCCGACTTCAAGTCGAACGAGTACAAGAAGCTGATCGGCGGTTCGCGCTACGAGCCGGACGAGGAAAACCCGATGCTGGGCTTCCGCGGCGCGTCGCGCTACATCGCCGACGACTTCGCGCAGGCGTTCGAGATGGAGTGCCGTGCGCTCAAGCGCGTGCGCGACGAGATGGGCCTGACCAACGTCGAGATCATGGTGCCGTTCGTGCGCACCGTGAAGCAGGCGGAACGCGTCGTCGGCCTGCTCGAGAAGTTCGGCCTGAAGCGCGGCGAGAACGGGCTGCGCCTCGTGATGATGTGCGAGGTGCCGACCAACGCGATTCTCGCGGAAGAGTTCCTGCAGTACTTCGACGGGTTCTCGATCGGCTCGAACGACCTCACGCAGCTCACGCTCGGCCTCGATCGCGATTCGGGCATGGAGCTGCTGGCCGTCGATTTCGACGAGCGCGATCCGGCGGTCAAGTTCCTGCTGAAGCGCGCGATCGATACGTGCCGCAAGATGGGCAAGTACGTCGGCATCTGCGGTCAGGGCCCGTCCGATCATCCGGATTTCGCGCAGTGGCTGACCGACGAAGGCATCGTGTCGATCTCGCTGAACCCGGACACGATCATCGATACCTGGCAGGCGCTCGCGAACCGGAAATAACGGTCGATCGCGTCGCTTCGACGAAAGGGCGGCTCGGCCGCACTTTCGTTGAAGGCAAAATGCAAGGTTCATGCTATAAACACCCCGGTAGATCCGGGGTGTTTTCGTTTGCAGGAGACCGCAATGATGTCGGCGCAGTTGTTCTGGTGGGTCGGAGTCGGCGTGCTCGTCGTGGCCGAGCTGCTGACGGGGACGTTCTATCTGCTGATGATCGCGCTCGGCTTCGTTGCCGGCGGACTGCTGCAGCTCGCCGGCTTCCCGCCGCACGTGCAGATCGGCGCGGCCGCCGCCATCGCGCTCGTCGCGATGATCGTGCTGCGCCGCTCGGGGCTCGGGCGCAAGCAGAAGCGCGATACGTCGACGAATCCCGACGTCAACCTCGATATCGGCGCGACCGTCACGGTCGGCGCGTGGCATGACGGCCGCGCGCGCGTCCAGTATCGCGGTGCCGAGTGGGACGTCGAGCTGGCGGCCGGCGAGCGCGACGATGCGCGCGTCTATCAGGTCAGCGCCGTGCGCGGCAACTGCCTCGTGGTCGTCGCGAAACCTGCGGGCTGATCGTCCGTGCCCGTGCATACAACAAGGAGGAAATGTCGATGGATTCGCTGATCATCTGGGTCGTACTGCTCGTCATCGCGATCGTGATCGTATCGAAGACGGTGAAGATCGTGCCGCAGCAGCACGCGTGGGTGCTCGAGCGCTTCGGCCGCTATCACGCGACGCTGTCGCCGGGGCTGAACATCGTGCTGCCGTTCGTCGACCGTATCGCGTACCGGCACGTGCTGAAGGAGATTCCGCTCGACGTGCCGAGCCAGGTCTGCATCACGCGCGACAACACGCAGCTGCAGGTCGACGGCGTGCTGTATTTCCAGGTCACCGATCCGATGAAGGCGTCGTACGGGTCGAGCAACTTCGTGCTCGCGATCACGCAGCTCGCGCAGACGACGCTGCGCTCGGTAGTCGGCAAGCTCGAGCTCGACAAGACGTTCGAGGAGCGCGACTTCATCAATCACAGTATCGTGTCCGCGCTCGACGAGGCCGCCGCGAACTGGGGCGTGAAGGTGCTGCGCTACGAGATCAAGGACCTGACGCCGCCGAAGGAAATTCTGCACGCGATGCAGGCGCAGATCACCGCGGAGCGCGAGAAGCGCGCGCTGATCGCCGCGTCCGAAGGGCGCAAGCAGGAGCAGATCAACCTCGCATCGGGTGCGCGCGAGGCGGCAATTCAGAAGTCCGAAGGCGAGCGGCAGGCCGCGATCAATCAGGCGCAGGGCGAAGCGGCCGCGATTCTCGCGGTCGCCGAAGCGAATGCGCAGGCGATTCAGAAGATCGCGAGCGCGATCCAGTCGCAAGGCGGGATGGATGCGGTGAATCTGAAGGTCGCCGAGCAGTACGTCGGCGCGTTTTCGAATCTCGCGAAGCAGGGCAATACGCTGATCGTGCCGTCCAATCTGTCCGATCTCGGCACGGCGATCGCGTCCGCACTGACGATCGTCAAGCGCGCGACGCCGGCCGCGGCCGACCTGCCGCGCGGCAACGGCTGACGCGCACGAATCGTCGAGTCGACCAAAACATACGGCCCGCTCGAAGCGGGCCGTATCGTTTCAGGCGATGTGCGCGCGCCGCGTCAGGCGCCGGCCCGCATGATGCGTGCCTTCTCGCGTTCCCAGTCGCGCTTCTTCTCGGTTTCGCGCTTGTCGTGCAGCTTCTTGCCTTTCGCGAGCGCGATGTCGCACTTTACGCGGCCGCCCTTGTAGTGGAAGTTCAGCGGCACGAGCGTGTAGCCGCGCTGCTCGACCTTGCCGATCAGCTTCTTGATCTCGTCACGGTGCAGCAGCAGCTTGCGCGTGCGCACGGGATCGGGCTTGATGTGCGTCGAGGCTTCGGGCAGCGGGCTGATATGCGTGCCGATCAGGAAGATCTCGGCGTTCTTGATCACGACGTAGCCTTCCTTGATTTGCCCGCGCCCGGCGCGCAGCGCCTTGACTTCCCAGCCCTCGAGCACGAGCCCCGCCTCATAGCGTTCCTCGATGTGGTAATCGAAGTGCGCTTTCCTGTTGTCGATGATGCTCATGAAAGGATCGGGCCAACTCGTTTAAAATCACGATTTTAGCAAAGCGGGGCGCGGATCGCCCGGCTTGCTTTCCCACCTTCAGCGATGCCGCGCGATTTATGGCAGATGTCCAGAAAACCGTATTGATCCGTCATTCGGCGGAACAGATGTTCGACCTCGTCACCGACGTGGCCGACTACCCCAATTTCCTGCCCTGGTGCGGCGGTGTCGAGATTCGCCGTCAGGACGAGAGCGGAATGGAGGCGCGCATCGACATCAACTTCAAGGGCATCAAGCAGCACTTCGCGACGCGCAATACGCAGCAGCGTCCGACGCGGATCGACATGGACTTCGCGGACGGCCCGTTCAAGAAGTTCACGGGCTCGTGGCGCTTCACCGCGCTGCGCGCAGATGCGTGCAAGATCGAATTCTCGCTGCACTACGAGTTCTCGAGCATCCTGCTCGAAAAGATCATCGGTCCGGTGTTCAACCATATCGCGAACACGTTCGTCGATTCGTTCGTGAAGCGCGCGGACCAGCGCTACGGTAAAGGGTGAGGCGATGCTGTCGATCGAAGTCTGCTATGCGCTGCCCGACCGTCAGACGCTGATTCCGGTGTCGCTGCCCGAAGGCGCGACCGTGCGCGCGGCGATCGAGGCGAGCGGCGTGCTCGCGCTGCATCCGGAAATCGATCTCGCGCATGCGAAAACCGGCATCTACGGCAAACTCGCGTCGCTCGACGCGCCGCTCGCCGATCACGATCGCGTCGAGATCTATCGGCCGCTGATCGTCGATCCGAAGATCGCGCGTCAACGGCGTGTCGACAAGGCGCGCCGCGACGGCTCCCTCGAAGGCCGCAAGTGGATGCACAAGGACGCGCGCTGAGCCGCGTGCGCTTGTTCCATTCGTCCGATCGAAGCGGCCGCGCTCAGTGCGCGGCGGCGTTCGGATCGATTGCGGCGCGCGTCGGCGTGTTGCCGTTACCGTCCGCATCGCCGTGCCGCCGCACCGACCCGTACACGCCGGCGAGCAGCAGCGCGAGCGCCGCGATTTCGAGCACGCGCGGCATGCGCTGATCGAAGATGAACGCGTAGAGCATCGCGAACACCGTCTCGAACACGATCAACTGGCCCGACAGCGTGAGCGGCAGCCGCTTCGACGCCGCGTTCCAGAGCCCGTTGCCGAGCCACGACGCGCCGATCGCGAGGCCGAGGTTCAGCAGCCAGAACAGGTGCCAGCGCGACGCGGGCAGCGCAGCCTGTACGGTGCCGGCCGGCAGCGCGACGATCACGGCCCAGCCGAGCGCGCCGATCGCACCGGTCACGACGCCCCACAGCACCGACCATTCGTTGCCGTCGAAACGATGATGGCGCTGCAGATAGCGCGTGTTGGCGACCGCATACCAGGTCCAGCTCGCGAGCGCGCCGGCCGCGCAGGCGATGCCGGCAAGCTTTTGCGCAAGCGTCGTCGCATGCGCGGCTTCCGACGTGAACAGATCGACGTTGATGCAGGCGATGCCGGCGACGACGAGCGCGAGCGGTGCGGCAAGCCGCCGCAGCGGCACCGCGCCGCGGTCGCCGAGCCCTGCGAGCGTGACGGTGACGGGCAGCACGCCGACGATCAGCGAGCTCGGCGCGATGCCGATCAAATGCACGGCCGCGGACAGCAACATGTAGTACGCGACGTTGCCGACGAGCGCGAGCTTCGCGAGCGCGATCAGGTCGCCGCGCGTGAGCCGTGCGAGCAGCGAGCGCGCCGCCGGCAACGCGGCGGCCACCGACACGAGCCCGTACATCGCGTAGCGGCCGACACTCAGCAGCAGCGGCGAGAAGTCGGTCAGCAAACGCGGAACGAGAAAGACCATGCCCCACATGGCGCCCGCGAGGACGCCGTACACCACACCGCGCTGCATTCACTGCTCCCGACGAATTACTGACGAGCGCGCATGGTAGCCGCGCTCGTGCGGCCGCGTCTTGTCCATTCCTGCACTCGCGGCGCGGTGCGCGATTCGCGTCAGTCGTCGGTGGATTCGCGTTGCGCGTCGTCCGGCGGCGCTGTTCGCGCCGGGCGACGTACGACGCGCAGCTTGCCGCTGTTGCCGCCGCCGCAGAAAAAGCGCTCGCCGCCGTCCGATTCGAGTCCCGACACGCCGACGCCGTCGGGCAGGTCGAGTTGCTCGAGCACGCGGCCTGACTCAGGATCGATGCGTCGCAGCTCGCTGCGGTCGGCTTCCCACGTACCGTGCCACAGCTCGCCGTCGACCCAGGTGACGCCGGTCACGAAGCGGTTCGACTCGATCGTGCGCAGCACGGCGCCCGACTGCGGATCGACCTGATGAATCTTGCGTTCGCGGTACTGGCCGACCCACAGCGTGCCTTCGGCCCACGCGAGACCCGAATCGCCGCCGCCGCCCGGCGCGGGCAGCGTCGCGAGCACGCGGCCCGATTCGGGGTCGATCTTCTCGATGCGGTCTTCGACGATCTGGAACAGATGACGGCCGTCGAACGCGGTGCCCGCATGCGCGGCGACGTCGATCGTGCGAACCGTCGTGCCGCGCTCCGGATCGAGCGCGTTGAGTTTGTCGCCGGACGCGAACCAGATCCGCTGTCCGTCGAACGTGACGCCGTGCACGCCGTCGACGCCCGGAAACGGGCCGTATTCGCGAAGAATGTCTGCTTTCGATCGTGTCATCGTGATCACCTTGTCGTTCGGTCGGCCGGTCGCCGGGGCGGTTCGTCATGCAAGTCGATCCTAGTCGCCCGCGACCGGCATCGGGAGTAACAACGTCGTCGCGAATCCCGGCAGCGGCGGCGTGGTCCAGCGGCGCGCGCGGCCGCGCCCGAACGCGTGCGCCTTGCCTGCTTCCGCGAGTGCGTCGAGCGCGCGCTGCACGGTGCGCTGGCTCGCGCCCAGCGCGAGCGCGAGGGCGGAGCTCGACCATGCTTCGCCGTCGGCGAGCAGCGCGAGCACGTCGGCATGGCGGTCGTCGACCGGGCGCGCGAGCACGGCGACGTCGCGCGTGCCGAGCGGTTCGAGCGCGAATCCGCGCGGCGTCGCGGTGACGTTCGCAAGCGGGCGCAGCAGCGCGCGCAGCCGGCCGATTTCGACGCGCAGCCGCGCGCGATGCGTGTCGTCAGGATGCCGTGTGCGAAACGCGGCGGCGATCAGCGCGTCGCGCGGCACGTCGGCCGGCCACGCTTCGCCGAGCACACGCGCGAGCACGAACAGCACCGGGCGGCGCGCGAGCGGCACCGTCGTGCGCGGATCGCGCACCGTGTATCGGCACGCGTCGACGACGAGCGCGTTGGACGCGAACAGCGCCTCGACGTCGTCGAGTCCCACGGCGCGCGACGTGTGCTGCGCGACGAGCCGCGCGGCAGGCGCGGCCAGCATTCGGCCGGCGGCGTCGATCTCGGCGGTCAGTGCGGCGATGCCGGCAGCCAGCGCGGCCTCGCGTGCGCGTGCGAGCGCCG